>CAZRAC010000001.1:0-101729 GCA_964597995.1 uncultured Syntrophaceae bacterium
AAAGGCCGGTGGGAAGCGAGCATCCGGGCGAGGTCGTCGGTAATCCGCATCGGCAGAACCACCGGGACACGGGTGCCGACCCTCAGGACCTCGACGTGGCGGACCGTCTGGAGTTCCCCCAGGAACCAGTCCAGTACGTCGAGGTTCATGGTCAGCGGGTCTCCGCCGGAGACGATGACTTCTCTCACCTGGGGTGTAGCACGGACATAACCGACCATCGCCTCCATCTCTTTTTTCGACCGGACGGTCTCCCCTTCATGCCAGATCCTCTTCCGGGTGCAGTGACGGCAGTACATGGCGCAGGTGTTAGTCACTACGGCCAGCACCCGGTCGGGATAACGGTGCACAAGGCCGGGCACCGGCATGGCTTCTTCTTCGTCGAGGGGGTCATCGTCTCCCACCAACTGAAAGTCCGTCTCCCGGAAGTCGGGGATACACTGCTTTCGGAGGGGGTCTTCGGGGTCGGACCAATCGATCAAAGAAAGGTAGTAGGGGGTGATGGAATAACGGAAGAGCTTGGTGAGCGTCTTGTGTTTGGCGGCCTGAGAGGCGCTGAGGTTGAGAAGCGCTGCGAGGTCATCGACCGTCCTCAGCCTGTTGGCCATCTGCCACTTCCAATCGTTCCACTGATACGGGGCGACATCTGGCCATATCTTTTGAACGACACCAACGCCCTTGAATGAATCATCGCCCCTGAGACGGGAAACGTGAAAAGGAGCCGAGGCCTTGTCTGGCGGCTCGTCTTCCTCGCCTGTCACGATTCTCACTGCCATTGCCCCTCCTGTTGTCGGCCTTTCGGTTATTTTACGAACAACGTGCGCCGGAACCTTGTCGCTTCCTGACGATGATTTCGTTTTATCTTTTTTGATGAAGGGGATGGGTCTCTTTCTTCGTCTTCTCACGACGGACAGGACCTTCATGAGTTTGTGAGTGAACGAAGGACGTCGTCGACGGCGCTGCTGTGGTTTTCGCTATAACATTTTTTTTAACCATGTCAAGCGTAAACTGAAAAATTTTCAGAAATTTTCTCGGGAAAATTCGCGGCACGGAAAAGACTTCCCAAACCAGCGCGGATGCCCGTCACATCTCGGTTTGCGACGGTTGCGTTTTTTCATTTTTCCGTTTTACTGCGAAAGACGGCTGCTACGGCAGGTGCGCCGAAGGGGTCGATGGACTGCAAGATGCGGAGCATCTCGTCGTGCACCTTTCCGTTGGACGCCACGACGCCGGGAGAATAGAGTTGGTGCGGGTTTCCGCCGATTTCCGACACGACTCCGCCGGATTCCCTTACCAGGAGCGTACCTGCAGCGGTGTCCCACGGGTTGAGTCTCAATTCCCAGAATCCGTCGAAACGCCCCGCCGCAACGTAGGCCAGGTCGAGCGCGGCGGAGCCGGCCCGGCGGATCGCTTGGGCCTTGAGGGCCATGCCGATGAAGTAGGGGATGTTGTTGTCCGGGTTGGTGCGGATGTCGTAAGGAAACCCTGTGGCGAGAAGGCTTCGCGAAAGGGAGTCCGTTCCCGACACTTTTATTCTCCTGTCGTTGAGGAAGGCCCCTTTCGACTTTTCAGCGACGAAGAGCTCTTCGAGCATGGGGTTGAAGATGACGCCCAGCACGACGTCGCCAGCTATCTCGAGGGCTATGGAGACGCAGAAGACAGGGTAGCCGTGGGAATAGTTCGTCGTCCCGTCCAGGGGGTCGATGATCCATCGGTATTCAGACCCCTGTTTTATCCCCTCGGACTCTTCCGTCAGTACATCGTGCCCCGGGAATTGTTCCCTTATGCGTGCGACCAGCATCTCCTCCGAGAGGCGATCCTCCGCGGTCACGATGTTTATTTCTCCCTTATAGTGGATCGCATGTTGCTGATGGAGCCTTTGCCGGAGAACTCCCCCGGCCTCCTTCGCCGCCGCAACGGCAACCTTTTTGAACGTCTGCATCTGCTCTCTCCGTTGTTGAAGTGGCGAAGATTATATCAGCATCGCGCCTCCCATCGCCAGCGGCTTTAACTTTTTGTTGCGTACCCCTGGGATTGGTGTTAAATGTCAAACACTATTAACTATCTCCATGGTTAAGGGTCCATGAAAGAGGAAATACCGGAAAGAGAAGCTGTTCCAGAGAAAAACCCGTATCCGGATCTCAAGGCCCTGAGGGAAGCAAAGGGCAAGACGTTGAGAGAAGTTTCTCAGACGACCAGGGTCAGGATGGCCTATCTCGAAGCGATCGAGAGCGGTCAATTCCAATTCCTTCCCGAGCGGATATACGCGGAGGGCTTTATCGGGGCATATGCCCGAGAACTCGGTATCGACAGCTCGTTGATCCTTTCCCATTATAGAGATTACCTGCGTAATCTCACCGGCGCCGGGCACGAAAAGGAGACGAGAAAAACTTCACCCCCTGCGCCGAAAAGACCGGCCGACGCCGCACGGCGGGCCGACATCGGCCGACCCCTGCTCCGATGGGTGAAAGGCCACCGACAGATGCTCGGCCGCTCTCTTGTCGTCCTCTTCGCCGCTTTTGCCGTTTTTTATTTTTTGTACACCGACGAGAGGCCTGAACCCGGTGTTGTGCAGGAGGCACCCGCGACGATTGCAGAAAAGGCGGTGCCGGCGGACCGGGTCGGCCCCGGGGAACCCGCGAAGGAACCCGGAAAGGAGGATGCAGGCACTGTAGCCGCTCCCGGCCAGTCCGGTGTCCCCGCCGGGACCGAAGCGAAGCCCGCGACGCAACGGGAGCCCCTGAACCTGGTCGTCACGGCGAAAGAGAAGACATGGGTTAGGGTCACGGCGGACGAGGAACCGCCTTTCGATGTCCTGCTTAGGCCGGGAGACAGGATAGAGCGTCAGGCGCAAGATGTCTTTCATATCGACATTGGGAACGCCGGCGGAGTAGATATCCAGTTCCAAGGAAAACAACTGGACAGAGTCGGGAAGCGCGGCGAAGTAGTTCACCTGGTTTTGCCCGAGCCGGCAGACCGATGAGCAGCGTTGCAGCGGCTTATCGATGAATTAGAATAGGACCTCACTTTAAGGAGAAAATAGAGTCATGTTTGGGATAGGAATGCCGGAGCTTATCGTCATCCTGGTCATCGTTCTGATCATTTTCGGTGCGGGCAAACTACCGGAGATAGGAGGAGCACTCGGCAAGGGCATCAAGAACTTCAAGAAATCCGTGCACGATAAGGACGAGGCCGGCGTGACGCCGGACTCCGGGAAAGTCGACGAGAAAAAATAGCGTCCCCTTCCCCTCAGAAGGGCACGTCGTCGGGTATCTGGTCGGATTCGGGGTGGGCTGTCGGCTCGGCCCAGGCATCCCGTCCCTTTTCCTGACCTTTCCCGTCGAGCATCTGCAAGGTTGCGGCGACGATTTCCGTCGTCGCGCGTTTGTTCCCGTCCTTGTCTTCCCACGACCTGGTCTGCAGCCGACCTTCGATATAGACCAGCTTCCCCTTCGTGAGGTAGCTCTGACATACCTCCGCCAGCCTGCCGAAGGTGACGACCCTGTGCCACTCTGTCCGCTCGACTCGCTCGCCGTTTTTGTCCTTGCGGTATTCATTCGTCGCGAGCCTGAGATTGGCCACCATGGTCCCGTCCTGCGTAAAACGGACCTCGGGGTCGGCGCCGAGCCGTCCGATCAGTATCACTTTATTCACCATGCCCTTCCCTCCAGTGAGTCGTTGCGGCGGGAGCCCGAATCGAAGCTCTGTTAAGCTCATAGCCCGATTGCGAGGCGTTCGTCAAGAAGATTAAAAGGGTGAGATGTTGACTTCGATGGGATGTTCCGCTACAAATGTGGGAAAAGTTTTCGATTTTACTTGGCAGGTTTCCGGATGATTGCCCTGTTGCGGTCCGCTGTTCTGGTGATACTGGCCGGCCTGTGGACCGGCCTTGTGTCCTCCTTCGTCATCCTGGGGTATCCTTTTTTCCCGGAGGGTGAGAATACTGTTCACAGGGTCGCGCGGAAGTGGGCGAGAGGCATCCTTTGGCTTTCAGGAGTGGAGGTGGAAGTGAGGGGTACGGAAAACATCCTTCCGGACCGACCGCAGATTTTTATGGTCAACCACCAGAGCTTTTTCGACATCTTCATCGTCCTCGCCTTCATTCCCGCCCAGTTCCGCTTTATCGCCAAGAAGGAGCTCTTCCGGGTGCCGATTTTCGGGAGTGCCTTGAGAAGATACGGGACCATCGAAATCGACCGCCAGCATCGCGAAAGCGCCGTCAAGAGTATCGGGGAGGCGGCGAGGAAGATCAGAGAAGGCAAATCGGTGGTTACTTTCCCGGAAGGGACGAGGAGCCCGGACGGCGAGGTCAAGGATTTCAAGAAGGGCGTTTTCCACCTCGCCCAGATGGCCGGCGTCCCTGTCGTCCCCGTTTCGATCGTCGGGAGCCGGGAGATCATGCCCAAGCACTCTCTCAAGGTCAGCCCGGGGAAAATCGTCATGGTCATCGACAAACCGGTGGAGACGGCGGCCTATTCCGAGGAAAGAAGGGATAAACTCATCGCGAAAGTCCGGGATGTGATCGTGAAAAATTTTTGCGACGTCAAGAAGGCTCGGCCGTCTCGGGCTTCTCAGGGGTGAGAGGCAGGCTTCTGAATGGCAAACGACGGTAAAAGAATGAACAGGGGCTCATCATCATCTCCTGGCCGATTGCGCGAGGTCGTGGCGACCTTCTGTCTGGCCCTTGCCCTGTTTCTTTTCCTCTGCTTTTTTTCCTACAACCCTTACGACCCTTCCTTCTCTCATTCTCCGACGGCGGGCGGTAGAGTTGTCGATAACCTCTGCGGCGTCGTAGGGTCATACAGTGCCGACGCCCTGATCCGCTTCCTGGGGGCGAGTGCCTTCTGGCTGCCTGTTTTTTTGGCGGTTGTCGCCGTCAGGCTCTTCAGGAAAGAGTACGATGCCTTTACCTTGCCCATGGTCTGCGGCTTCCTCGCTCTAGTCTTTTCGACTTCGGGCCTCCTGTCTATCGCCGCCGGGCAGGTCCGGTTCCGGGGAGCAGAATTGTCCGCCGGCGGGGTGCTGGGAAGCGCCTCTGTCGAGTTTTTGAAATCATACCTGAACACCACGGGTACGTTGGTCTTCCTCGTTCTCCTATTGATCGTCGCCCTCATGGTTGTCGCCGACCTCTCCCTGGTCGTGCTGGCCAGGAGGTTCGCCGACACCGTGGGGGGAATCCGGTCAAGGCTGTGGTCCTTTGTCTTAGGTAAGATGGAGCGCCGGGAAGAGGAGCGGCTGGAAAAGAATGTGCGTCCGCCGGAGCGGGAGGCGGGGGAAACAGCCTGGGAAGAAGAAAAAGACGCAAAGCCCGTGCCCATCATCTTGGAAGAAAAACCCCTGCCGGCGGCGGAACGGACAAAAGGAAGGAAGGGCGGGCAGGCGGCCTTCGAGTTCATCAAGACGAAGGAAGCCTTTCAGCTCCCGCCGTTGACGCTCCTAGACGACCTGCCGCGGAGGGACACGAAGGTCAAGAAGGAGGGTCTGATCGCGAACGCCCGGCTTCTGGAGCAGAAGCTCGCCGATTTCGGCGTGGAGGGGCGGGTCGTGGAAGTGAAACCGGGGCCGTTGATCACGACGTACGAACTGGAACCGGCTCCCGGCGTGAAACTCAACAGGATTACCAACCTGTCGGAAGACCTGGCGATGGCGCTCCGCGCACCGAGTATCCGGATAGCCCCGATAACGGGCAAGGCCGTAGTCGGCATCGAGATCCCGAACGAGGAACGCGAGCCGGTCCACCTGAGGGACGTCCTCGACCACCCGGCCTTCCTGGAGTCCCGGTTTAGGCTCCCCATCGCCCTGGGCGAAGACATTGTCGGGATGCCGGTAGTTGCCGACCTTGCGAGGATGCCCCATCTCCTCATCGCCGGCACCACCGGGTCCGGGAAGAGCGTCTCCCTGAACGCGATGATCTGCAGCATTTTATTCAGGTCTGCCCCCGATGAAGTCAAGTTCCTGATGATCGACCCCAAGCGCCTTGAGCTTTCCGGCTACGAGGGCATCCCCCACCTCCTCCACCCCGTGGTCGTAGACCCAAAGGACGCCGCCCTCGTCCTCAAGTGGGCCGTCGTCGAGATGGAGCGGCGGTACCGGGTTATCGGCGAAAGCGGGGTGAAAAGCATCGAGCAGTACAACCGGCTTGTCGAGAAGGAGGGCCTGACGGGCTGGAGGCCTTCACCGCAAGGGAAGCCGGGAGCCCCTGGCGAGGAGGGGGAGGTAACCGATGTCTCATCCCCGGCGGACGCGGATGTTAAGTCTCCCCGGGAGAGGCTCCCCTACATCGTCGTCGTCATCGACGAACTCGCCGACCTCATGATGGTGGCGCAGAGGAACGTCGAAGAATCCCTGACGCGGCTCGCCCAGATGGCGCGGGCGGCGGGCATCCATCTCATCCTGGCAACCCAGAGGCCTTCCGTGGACGTGATCACCGGCGTCATCAAGGCCAACTTTCCGACCCGCATCTCCTTCCAGGTCTCCTCGAAAGTGGACTCCCGGACGATACTCGACCAGCTCGGCGCCGAGCAGCTTCTTGGGTCGGGAGACATGCTTTTTCTTCCCCCCGGAACAAGCCGCCTCTCGAGGATCCACGGCGCCTACGTGTCGGAGAAAGAAATCGAAAGGGTCGTCGGCTTCATCAAGATGCAGGGCGAACCGCGTTACGACGACACGATCCTTAAATGCCCCGAAGTCCTCGACGGGGAAAAGAAGGATGAGGATTTCGACGAAAAATACGACGAGGCCGTGGAACTGGTGACCGACCTGGGGCAGGCCTCCATATCTCTCGTCCAGCGCTACATGAAGATAGGCTATAACAGGGCGGCCCGGATAATCGAGCGGATGGAGGCGGAGGGCGTCGTGGGACCCTCGGACGGCGTGAAGCCGCGCAAGGTCCTGGCGAGGAAGCTCCCTCGATGAAGGAAAGGGTCTACATCCACAGCCTCGGTTGTCCCAAGAACCAGGTCGACGCGGAGGTCATGGCGGGGCTCCTCGCCGGGAGCGGCTATGAGATGGTGCCAGGCCCCGAGGAGGCCGAGGTCATCGTAGTCAACACCTGCGCCTTCATCTTGTCGGCGAAGCAAGAGGCCGTCGAGGAGATACTGACGATGGCCGGGTGGAAGGAGCGCGGTGCCTGCCGGCGGCTTATCGTCACGGGGTGCTTGCCCCAGCGTTACGGCCGGGTCCTCGAAAAAGAGATGCCGGAGGTGGACCTCTTCCTCGGTACGGGTGACTTTCCCCGGATTGTGGAGCTGCTCCGTAAGTCGGGGAGGAGCTCCCGCCGGTCTTTCGTCGGAAGGCCCCGCTTTCTGATGGACGCCGGCCATCACCGCTTGCTTGCGCCTTCTCCCGCCAGTGCTTACCTGAAGGTCGCCGAAGGTTGCTCGAACAGGTGCTCTTACTGCGTCATCCCGCGCATCCGCGGCAAGTTCAGGAGCAGGCCGCCGGAGGACGTGCTCGAGGAGGCAGAGGCGCTTGCCCTCGCCGGGGTCAAGGAGGTAGTCCTCGTAGCTCAGGATACCACGGCCTACGGCCGAGACCTGGCAGGGAGGCCGCTCCTCGCCGACCTCCTCAGGGAGCTTGCGGCCGTACCGGGGTTCAGATGGATCCGGTTCCTGTACGCCTACCCGTCGTCCGTCACCGACGAACTGCTGGAGGTCGTCGCCCGGGAAGAGAAGGTCTGTAAGTACATCGACATACCGGTCCAGCATATCGACGACGGGATTCTCAGGGCCATGAAAAGGAAGGGCGGGAGCGCCGAGGTCCGGGATGCGGTTGGCCGTATCCGGAGGATGGTCCCGGAGGCGGTTTTGCGCACGTCGGTCATCGTCGGGTTTCCCGGTGAAACGGCGGCGAGGTTCAACCGGCTGTTAGAGTTCGTCGAAGAGGCACGGTTCGAAAACCTCGGGGCTTTTACCTACTCCCGGGAAGAGGGGACGGAGGCGGCCGGCCTGGCGTACCAGGTCTCGGAGAGGGTCAAGGAGAAGAGGAGGGATCTCTTGATGGAGAGACAGGCGGCGATTTCCTTCGAGGTAAACCGAAGACGGATAGGCCGCGTCGAGGAAGTTCTGTTGGAAGGGGAAACCGGAGACCCCGTGTTTCCCCTCCTGGGCAGGACGCGCACCCAGGCGCCTGAGGTCGACGGGTTCACCTACGTGAGGGCAAAAAAAGGAGAAATCGGAGACATCGTGTTCTGTCGCGTCGTAGACGCCGACACCTACGACCTGTACGCGGAGGAAACAAGCTGACGGCCGTCAGTCATTCCCATCCGAGGGGTTCATACCCCTTCTCTTTCAGGCAGCGGTTGACGAATGCCTTGAACACGGGCGAAGGCTGAGACGCCTTGACGATGCCGCGGACGAGGCCGACCGCGGCCCCGGACGCCGCGCCGATGGCCGCTCCTCTGCCTAAATCGTTGTCAACGGCGCCCGCGGCGCTGCCGGCGATCGTGCCCATGATGCCGCCGCCTGCTGCCCCACCTATGATCTCCGCCCCCGGGTTGGCCTTGACGTAGGCCTCTGCTTTTTGCATGCACTCCGAGATGTCCCGCTGAGCCCGCTCTTCGCCAACTTGTTGCAGATGGTTGTTCGGATAAAGGACCGGTCGCTGGCCCGCACATCCTGCCAGGAAGAAGACGACCAGAATGAGGGATATACGTTTCATGTCTCACCTCTTCGGTAATTCGGGGGGGGACACAGATGGTGTTACCGGAGAAACGTAGCACAGGTGGGGCCGAGGGACAAGGCGAAAGTCGCCCGCCCAAGGAAAATTTTGACATCCGACGGCGCTTAAAGTATAGAAGCGGTTAGCTTTAGGGACGGAGTAACGATTTCATGTCGTTTCGTGACGTTTTGAGTCAGTATGAGCACGAGATAAGGATGATGGAGGATTCCTTGAAGGGGTATCTTCGCTCCGAGGTGTCCCTCGTGCCGGAGATATCAGGACACCTCATCGGCAGCGGCGGTAAGCGGTTCAGGCCGCTCCTTCTCCTCATCTCGGCCGACCTGTGCGGATACCGGGGGGACAGGAGATACCCCCTTTCGGCCGTCATCGAATTCATCCATACTGCGACGCTCCTCCACGACGACGTCATCGACCACGCAGAGACGAGACGGGGGAAGCCGGCGGCAAACCGCGTCTGGGGAAACACGGCGAGCGTTCTGGTGGGTGACTTTCTGTACTCGAAGTCCTTCCAGTTGATGTCCGGAGACGGCGACCTCACGGTGATCGACCTGATTTCGAACACGACGAACACGATGTCGGAGGGAGAGATCCTGCAACTGCAAAAGTGCGGCGACCTCGACATAACGGAGAAGGAGTACCTGCTGGTGATCGAAAAAAAGACGGCGGTGCTGATCTCGGCCGCCTGCGCCGTGGGCGCCTTGATCGCCGGCGCCCCCGGAGCAAAGGTAGATGCGATGGCGGGGTTCGGGATGAAACTCGGGACGGCCTTTCAGCTGACGGACGACACGCTCGACTACGTGGCCGACGAAGAGGAGTTCGGCAAGGCCGTGGGGATGGACCTCAGGGAAGGAAAGGTCACCCTGCCCCTGATCCATACACTGCGCTGTTGCAGCCCCGAAGAAAAGAGGCTGATCAGGGAGGTCGTGCGGAGGAGTGAAGGAGACGGGAACGCCGTCGGAGAGATCACCGCCCTGATCACGAAGTACAAAGGTGTCGATTATGCCCTGGAGAAGGCCCGGGCTTACGTCAACGAGGCCAAGCCCTTCCTGGAGGCCTTCGAAGATTCCCCCCCCAAACGTGCCCTCCTGGCGGTTTCGGATTACATCATAGACCGCAAATTGTAGCGGTCATCCTCCTTATGGACATTCACACCCGGAGAACCTCATAATCCTCCCGGAGGCTGTCCGGAAGCCCTTCCCTGACCCCTTTCAGAGCAATGGGAAGGAAGGCCATGATGTCGGCGGCGCTGATGCCGTCTTCGCCCCTCGCTTCTGCCGCAAGGTCACCCGCGAATCCGTGGACGAAGACTCCCATACGGGCCGCTTCCGGGACGGGCAGCCCAAGGCCGTTCATGGCGGCGATCGTGCCGGTGAGCACGTCGCCCGTTCCCGCCTTGGCCATACCCGGGTTGCCGCTGAGGTTGATAAAGACTTGCCCGTCGGGATAGCCGATGAGGGTATGGGCGCCCTTGAGTACGACGACCGCCCTGAGCTCGCCAGCCGTTTTCTGAAGGAGGCCGATCTTGTCCTCGTTGATCTCGCCGACCGTCTTACCCGTCAGCCGCGACATCTCCCCCGGATGGGGCGTCAGGATCACGGGCCCTTTCCTTCCCTTGAGGATCTCCGGTTTCGCCGACACCGCCGTCAGGCCGTCACCGTCGATGATGAGGGGTTTCTCGACGTTGGCCGCCAGGTCTCTGGCGAGGTCCTGCGCCTCCCGGTCGAGGGAGAGACCCGGTCCGACGACCACCATGTCCATCCTTTCGGCGAGGCCCAGCAGGGTGTCCCGGTTTCTGCTCGCAAGGCTTCCCGATTTCGTCTCCGCCAGGGGGATGAGGACTATTTCGCTCCCCTTCGCGGCGATGTAAGGTGCGATGGAGGCGGGAGCGGCGAGACGTGAATAGCCGCCGCCGGCCTTCAGAAAAGAGTGGGCCGCAAAATAGGGTGCGCCGAGATAACCGGCGGCCCCGGCGACGAAGAGGACTTCCCCGAAGTCCCCCTTATGGCCTTCCCTGCTTCGGGGCGGGAGGGGGACGATGTCGTTCACGGAGACCATGATGTCGCCGCGCTCCTGCACGGACGGGGGGTAGGAGATAGCGGAGACGTATAGTTTACCGCAGTATTCATAGCCCGGATATAGGAGGTTACCCCGCTTCGGCACGCCGAAGGTAACTGTCCAGCGGGCCTTGACGGCCGCGCCCAGGACGGCTCCCCTGTCACCGCAGATGCCCGAGGGGATGTCCAGGCTCAAGACCGGCCGCCTCTTTTCGTTGAGCAGAAGAATGACCTCGCGGAAGAGCCCGGAGACGTCCCGGGAGAGCCCCGTTCCGAACAGGGCATCGATGGCGGCATCGGCGTGGGCCACGTCGCTCCTGATCGAATCGGCCGTTTTTATCTGCCTCATCGCGACGAAGGGGAGCAGGGAGGCGACGGCGAAGTTCTTCTTTGCGGCGCCTTGGAACTTCCCGGGGTCACCGACGATGAACACCTTGACGAGGCCGCCCTCCGATAGGAGCTTTCTGGCGACGACGAGGCCGTCTCCGCCGTTATTCCCCGTGCCGCAGAGGACGACGAACCTTTTCCCCCGTACACCGACCTCCTTCACCAGTACGCGATAGGCCGCCTCGCCAGCGTTTTCCATAAGTATATCTTCGGGGATACAGAATTTCTCCATGGCCTCGCGGTCGAGGTCCCTGATTTCCTGTACACCGGCAATCTTCATGATCCTCTCCGTTGGTCTGATTTCAGGATCGATTTGTCCAGATGATGCTTACGGATGAAATAGGCGAAAGACCTGTTCTTCCCGACGGCGACGCCGGGAAGAAAGTATTTCAGCATCTCCATCATGAAGTCGATGCGGGAATCGAATTTCTCCGGGATGAGCTCGTTGAAATCCTCTTTGGTGACGGTGTCGGTAGCGGAAAAAACCGGCAGGCCGAGGAATGACGATGCGTCGTCGTCCAACCCGGCGAGATACCAGCTCTCGATCTCCTTGACCACGACCCGGATGCACCCCGGGTTGAGGTTGCAGAACCTCTTTACCAGCACCTCCTTTTTCGCCGTCACACACCTTTCCTGGTCGATGTCTGCGACGAGGATGTAATCGTTCCCGGCCTCCCTGATTCCCCGCAATATGTTCACCACCTTCGTCTTTTTCAGGGTTGCGTACGTCCTGACCTCCACGCTGTTGTACCTCTTTTCCAGGAACGGCCTGAGAACGGCCTCGAAGAACCGTGCGTCGCTGGCGCCTTCCACCCAGACGAATAGTTTACGAGGCATCGTCGTTCTGACCGAAAAGATTTTGGGCGAAGAGGTCCTCGATCCCGACCTCGTTTTTCAGGAAGACCTGTACCTCCTTCCGCTCCGCCGGCCTGGAGATGACGGAAAAGCCGTTCCGGTCGCGGGAGATGAGGAGGATGTTTGCCAGTTCGGCGCACTTGACGATCTCGGCGTTGTGGGTCGTTGCGATGATCTGCTTCCTTTTCGCGGCGTCTTTCATCATGTCGACGACCTTGCCGATGAGGTAGGGATGGACGTTCTTCTCCGGCTCCTCGATGATGAGCAGGGACTTGTCTTCGAAGTAAAGGGCCACGATCAGCGCCGTGAGGTTTATCGTCCCGTCGGAGATGAAGGTCGCCGGGATGAACGAATCCCGGGCGTAAACCTCTTTGAGCTTGAAAATCAGGGAGCCGTCGCCGAGCTTTTCGACGTCGATGTCCTCCACGAAAGGGAGGCACCCTTTCAGGAGGTTGTCGAACTTGCGCCTCTTTTCCCTGTCCGAGAAGATGTCCCGGAGCACTAAGACGAGATTGCCCGCGTCCTCCTCGAGTTCCCTCTTCCCCGTCATGGCCGCGGCCTTTTTCGGCAACCGGGGGTCGAAGTCATAGATCGCTATCCGGCTGAAAAACTTCTCGAAGTTGTGGATGACTTCGAAGAAAGGCGTCTCGAGGAGAAGGGCGTCGGTCGGTAGCCGTTCATCCTTCAGGAACTGAGGGACAAGGTCTTCCGATGTGAGGGGGACCTCGGCCGGAAGCTCCAGTCGGTAATCGATTCGGCCTTGCCGGTTGAAGAGGAAGCCCTTCCCCTCCCCGAGGGGCCTTCCCCTGCCGGTTTTTTTCTTCCCGGCGGGTCGAAAAAATCTAAGATGGCTCGTCAGCGAGTCCTCAAGGATGACAAAGCCGACGCCTTTCTTGTCGAATTTAACGGCGAATTCGTAGACGACTTCATCGACCAGGACGGAAATGCCCTTTCTTTTCATCTCCAGGTTTGCCCCGTAAGAGATCCTCAGGCGGAGGGGTTTTGCAGTGGCCAGGCGCGAATTGACGACGTAATCGCGTCCCCCCTGGAGGGAGACGGCGTTACGCAGGCCGTGGTCGGCCACATCCCTCAGGAAGCGGAAGACCTGGATGAAATTGGATTTTCCCGCTGCGTTGGTGCCGATGACGACGTTGAAGAGACCCAGGTTTTCTATCCGGGCATCCTTGAAGCTCTTGAAGTTCGAGATGTGGATGCTTTTTACCATCATGGCTGACCGGCCTTCCCGTCAGGACCTTTTTTCAACTCTCCGTCGAGCCACTTGAGATAATCCCCGCTTCCCCCCGAGACAGGGACGACGATGATTTCCGGGACTTCGTAAGGGTGGTTGGCCTTGATGGCCTCCTCAACGTCGCCGTAAAGGTCCTGCCGCGTCTTGACGAAGCAGAGCCATTCCTCTGCCCTCTCGACCTTTCCCTGCCAGCGGTAGGTACTCACCACCGGGCCGAGGATCTGCACGCAGCCGGCGAGTCTTCTGTCGACGAGCGCCCGGGCTATCCTTTCGGCATCCTCTTTCCTGTCCGTAGTCGTCAAGACCTGGATGGGAGCGTCATTCATGGGGCCCGGTTCACCCCCTGAGTTTCTTGACCAGTGTCGCCACACGCCTGCCGAGCTTGGCGCCGTTTGCCTCCGTCTGTTTGTCGGGGGCACCGACGCAGGAAACGCCGTAGTGGCCGGTGGCGTCGATGGGGTCGCCGACGATTATCATGCCGTAAATCAAGAGCGCCTGGATGATCCCCATCATGGTGGTTTCCTTGCCTCCCGAGGGGTCGCCCGAGGTCGCAAAGGCCGCACCGACCTTGTTTTCCATCTTCCGGCGGATCCCAACGAACCTGTCGAAGAGGGCCTTCATCTCCGCAACCATCCCGCCAAAATAGACGGGAGAACCGGCGATGATGCCGTCCGACTCGACGAAGTCATCTCTGGTGACCTCGGACACGGGTTTTACGACAGAGCGGACGCCTTCCACCTCCTCGACACCCCTCGCGATCGCCTCGGCGAGTTTCTTCGTGTTTCCCGTTCGGGAATAATACATGATCAATACCTGCATACGGTCGGTTCCTCCCCCCAATATCAATATTAAGAGCTTGAAATTTATATCCCATTTTTTTTTAAAAGGGAAATGTTTGTTCATGCCGCGACCGAAACAGCGACAAGCCCTAGGTTGCCTCCGAAATAACGCCTTGTCTCCGCAGCGGATATCCCCTGTCCGGCGATCCAGGCCGTGAGGCCGCCCGTATCGATGAAATCTCTGTAATGAAGGTAGTGAGGCGGATAGATGCTGTCCATCCGATGTTCCAAGAAATGAATCAGCTCGAACCCCAGACGGGGAAGAAGTCCCGGTTTTTCCGGCACGGTAAAATCGATGACGATCAAAAGCCCGCCGGGACGGATGACCCGCATGAGTTCGGTCCAGACCGTCTCACGTAAGGTGGGACTCATTTCGTGAAAGACGAATCTCATCAGGACGGCGTCAAAGACAGCATTAAAGGGAAGGCAGCCGCCGTTTGCCAGGACGAGGGGAAAAGTAGGGGGACGCTTTGCCGCAACCCTCGCCTGGTCGAGCATCGCGGGGGATGCGTCGAGCCCCACAGGATGGAATCCGTGGTCGGCGAGGATGCGGGTGAGATCCCCTGCCCCGCACCCCAAGTCCAGAATCCGCCGGTGGCCGCGCTCTTTCAGGAGGCCGATCAGGTCCCTGCGGAGATCGCCGAGGAACCAGTTCAGCGCTTTCCCCAGGAGGGGGAAAAAGGTGCGATGGGTCGGTAGGGATCGGACACGGCCTTGCCTGAATTTAGCGTATGCCGCTCTTTCGAACATCAGGGCAGATGTTCTTCCGGCATTCGTCACGCCCCCGTTCGTCGGAGAGGTTTTTCTCCACGGTACTGCTTCATGGAACTGAAACTTATTCGAATCGCACGTCGTCGAAGTTGATGTGGCCCCAGCCGCCGCTGGAGGCGTCTATGAGCCTGATCTGCGCCGATTGCCCCCGATAGGCCGATACGTCCCACGTTATTCTCCCCATGGTCTCAGTGCACTTCCCTGTTGCCCTGAGGACCGCCTGGCCGTTCACGAGAAGTTCGACCCGTTCCGTGTTGATGTCGCAGCCGCCGCCGATGAGAAAACTGATGCGGGGAGATGTGATCGTGAATGAGTCGGAGGTGAGGGTCCCTTGAGGCCCGTCTCCCTGAACCCGGCCCGGCGGGTCGGATGGCCGGTGCCGGTTTTCGTAACCGCCGATCCAGTAGTTGCCCTGGTGGTTGGAGGGTTGCCCTCGGTGCCGGGCGGTGGGGTTGTCCCCGTAGGTCGGCTGGTTCGAGAAGGCGTTACCCGTGGCGTTCCAGCCGCGTAGGTCGCCGGTCTCGAAGTCCCAGGTGATATTGCCCGACGCCGGCATGGCCGTTTCTTCGAAGGAGATGCCGACGACGTCCTCCTTGTTCACGGGGACCTGGACGACCCGGCCGTCCTTCAGAAAGACCGCCATCCCCGCTACGGCTGCGGAGGCCGCCGTCATGACCACGATGATAGAAAGCAGAGCCGGCCAAAAACTTTTATTTCCTCTTCTCATCCTTTATGCCTCCTTTTGCGTTGAAATTCTTACCGTAATTACCATAGATCGCCGTAAAAAGCACTCCTCCGAAGGGATGGCGCCTGTCCGGACGGAATGATCAAAATGGGGGAGGGGAGTCCTTGCCCGCCACCGTGGACCTCAGACGGTCATCTGGAATAGACCAGGACGAGGTCTTCGCCCGATGCGTACGCGACGGCGGCCTCCGATTTCATGTAATCGTAGAGCGAGCGGATATGGTTTGTCTCCGCGACGGTCAACAGCGTGACGGCGTCCAGGACGTCGGTCGCAGTCCCCACGCCCGCCTCATAGCGGCCCCGGTTGATGCGGAGGTTTTCCTGTGCCTGGTCGAGGACGTCATAGGTCACCTGGATGCGCTCATAGGCGTTCTGCAGGTCCAGAAAATACCGCTTCACTTCCAACTTGACTTCGTCCACGAGCTTCGAGCGCTGTTCGACCAGTTTCTGTTTCCGGTAAGCCGTCTTCCGGAGGTCCGCCCGGGAGCTTCCTCCCTCGAAAAGGTTGATGTCGACGCCCACCATGAAGGACCAGTTGTCCGGATGGATTGCGTAAGAGTTTTCCATGTAATCATTGCCGACCTTTGCGTACACCTTGGGCAGAAATTCCGACTTCTTGGCCACGGCCTCGAAGTCGACAGCCTCGATCGTCCTGTCGGCGATCCGGATCTCCGGCCTCTTTTCCAGGGCCTTTTTCCAAATCTGTTCGTAGTTGAAGACGGCGGGGTTCACGACCTCTTCCGCATACTCCACGACGTCCAATTTCCTGTCGAGCGGAATGAGCAACAGGTTGCTCAGGCGGGACGTCAGGACGTCCTGGGAGTTTACCGCCGTCAGGCGCCGTTGTTTCGCGTCGGAGAGCCGGACACGGGCCTGGAGCAGGTCGTTCTTGGTGATGACCCCGGCGCTGTACATTCCTTCGGCATCTTTGAGGTGGGACTCGAGGCGTTCGACCTCCTTCTCGGCGGCCCCGACGAGTTTCTTCGCCTCGAGGACGTCGAAGTAGGCGATCGCAAATTCGAGGGCAAGGCTGTTGCGTACGCGCTTGGTGTCGAGCTTCTGCGCCTCCAGTAGACTCTTGCTCGCCCGGTACTTCGACAACGTCCCGTTGAAATCGAACAGGAGCTGCTGGATGTTTATGTTGTACGAGAAATAGTTCCGGTCCGCCGTGGGAACCTCGGCGGGGGGAGCGTCGCCGCTGTACGTGCGCATGATCGGCTGCTCGGAAAACGCCGTCCGGGACCCCGAGGCATTGATCCGCGGCAAGAGGCCGCTGCGGGCGATCAGGGCGTCCTCGCCGGCGATGGCCTCGTCCTGCCGGGCGATCCTCACGGAGTAGTTCTCGGAGGTCACTTTGCGCAGGCCTTCCAAAAGCGTGACCACTTCCCGCACCTCAGCCACGGGGCCTCCCGCCCCTGCATAAGCCACCCCTGCCGACAGAAAAAACGGCGCCGCGAAGGAGAAGGCCATAAATATTTTCAACATCGGCCGTGCTTCCATGCCTGGTCTATTCAATCCTCATATGACGACAATCCGGGCTGTTCGAGCCCACATATTTCTTGCGCTACTTCTTATCTTTCGGCGTGGTGCCCTGCGGCCACCTTTGGCTGACGGCCTTGGCGACCATCTCACCGCCGAGTTCAAACCCTATCTGACTCGTATCGATGCAGAGGTGATGATTGCGGACGTCCAGCCAGTCCACCCCCGCCATGTCCCGGATGTACTTGGCGCGCCTCCGGTCAGATTCCAGGATGAACGACTCCGCTTGGGACCTGGAAATCCGGTGTGCCTTCATGGTGCGGTCTATCCGGAACTCCTGCGGGGCGTAGATGAAGACGCGAAAAACCCGCGGATGGTCCCGCAGCATGTGGAACGCGGCGCGGCCGATGAATACGGCGTTGTGATTTTCGGCTATATCTTGAACGATCTTTCTTTCCGAGGCAAAGAGGTCCCCGTCGTAAATCGGCCTCGCATGCCGCATCATCCCCGAAAAAGGGGCGCCGATCGCGAATCCCTTCAGAATAGTCTCGATCAGGCCCGACGACCTTTCGTCCTGGAGCTCCAATTCTCTCACGTCCGTCCCCATCTCCCGGGCGGCTTTCTGCAGGATTTCCCTGTCTACATAACGGAACCCGAGCATCTTTGCGGCCAGATAGCCCACGTAAGTCCCGCCGCTTCCCGTCTGCCGGGAGATGGTAACCGCAACACCGACGTCTTTTTCCATAGACCCTCCGTTTTCATTCTTCTGTCGTCGAGCCGGCCGGCCGCACAAAACCCTTGACTAGAAAAATGAGCGGCAGCGTGAAGACAAACAGGGCGGCGGCGGCGAAGAAGCACTGATTGTAAGACAGCATCGAGGCCTGCTGCATCACGAGCTCGTCGAGCGCCCGCAGCGCGCTTTGCATGGCGTCAACCTCCCCCGCTCCCCGGGAGAAAAACAGGGAAGAATAGGCCTGTAATCTGTCGACGGCTCCGTCGCTGAAGACATGGATGTTTTCCACGAGCAGGGCACGATTCCAGTTTTCTCCCCGGGTGAGGAGTGTCGCGGCGAGGGCTATCCCGATGCTCCCGGCGACCTGCCGGGTGACGTTGTACAGCCCCGACGCGGCCACCAGCAGCCGCTTTTCGAAAGTGGCCATCGCCGCCGTGCTCAACGAGACGAAGGCGATGCCGAAACCGACGCCCTGGATAAACTGGGGAAAGAAGATATCCCAGTAACCGACGTCGAGTGAGAGGCTGGAAAGCTGATAAAAAGACAGGATCAGCATCAGTATCCCGGCCACGTTCAGCAGCCTGGGGCCGACCTTGTTGTACACGATTCCCGCGACCGGCATCATCAGGATCATGCCGATGCTCCTCGGTAGGAGCGCCAGGCCGGCGTCGAGGGCGGGATAATGCAATAGTTGCTGCAGAAAGAGGGGGATCAGGAAGAGGCTCCCCATCAGGGCCATACCTATCACGGCGTTCACCAGGCAAGCGGACGCAAAATTGAAGTCTTTCAGGATTCGGAGATCGACCGCGGGCTTCTCCGTTTTCAGCTCTCGCCAGACGAACAGAATCAGCCCCAGACAGGAGATCGTCGCCAGGCTCACGATAAATTCCGAGGCGAACCAGTCCTTCCGCTGCCCTTCCTCCAGCATGACTTGGAGCGCCCCCAGGCCGACCGCGAGAAACGCTATACCGGGGAAATCGAGGCGACCCTTTTCCCGGACCAGGAACGGCGGGTCTTTGATGTAGCGGAGGATTAAGAGCGTCGCGACGACGCCCAGGGGCCACTTGATGAAGAATATCCACGGCCAGGAGTAGTTGTCGGTCAGCCAGCCGCCGAGCGTCGGGCCGATCGCAGGCCCGAACATCACCCCCAGGCCGTAGATGCCCGAGGCCATGGCCTGCCCTTCGGGCGGGAATATCTCCCGTAGGATCGCCTGCGCCAGCGGGATCAAGGCCCCACCCCCTATTCCCTGGATCACTCGGAGGGTGACCATCGTAGCCATATCTTGGGCAAACCCACACAGGGTGGAGGCGACCGTGAAAATGACCACGGAAAAAATGTAGAACCTCCTCCGGCCGAACCGCGCGCTCAAGGTGGCGATGAGGGGCATCACGATGACGCTGGAGAGGATGTAGCCGGTCGAGACCCAGACGATCTCTTCCACCGAGGCGCCCAGTGCCCCCTTCATGTAGGGTAAAGCGACGTTGACGATGTTCGCGTCGAGAGACCCCATGATAGCGCCGTTCATCACCGTGAAGGTGATCAACCATCTCTGTCTCGTGCTGTACGATTCCCTTGGTTCCGGCATACGAAAAGAATGGTCAGGAAAGTTTCGGCCCCGTCGGTCTGCTGACATCCACCGACGGAATCACGGAGAGGCCGGGCAACAACGGGTGTTGGGGGTCAGGCGGCGAGTCGAGGATGATCTTTACCGGAACCCGCTGCACAACTTTGACAAAATTCCCCGTCGCGTTCTCGGGCGGAAGCAGGCTGAAGACCGCGCCGGTCCCGGTCTGCAGGCTGTCGACGTGCCCCTTGAAGACCTTTCCCGGGTAGGCATCTACCCGGATCTCCACGGGTTGGCCGACCGTCATCTTCTTGATCTGCGTTTCCTTGAAATTGGCGACCACCCAGGTATCCTTCTTTACGATCGACAACAGGGCCTGCCCGGGCTGGACGTACTTCCCCGGGTCGACCCGCTTCATCGCGACCCTGCCGCTGATCGGGGCTGTCAGGGTCGTCCTGGACACGTCCAGCTCCGCCATCTGTCGGGAGGTCTCCGTCTCACGGATCTTGAACTTCTGCGTGTTCAGTCGGGCCTGGGTCGATTCGAGCGCCGCCGCTGCTGCTGCGACCGCCGCCTCCGCCGCCTCCCGGTTGGCTGTGGCGACGCGCCATTGCGCTTCGATCCGGTCGAACTGGCTCGGGGAGATTATATCCTGCTTGGCGAGACGCTCGTACCGCTTTACCTCGTTGCGGGCCAGGGCTTCTTCGGCTATAGCGGCGTTCAAGTTCGCCCTCGCCTGGCTGAGGGACTTCCGTTTCTGCTCGACGGCGGCCTCAAGCTCCTGGTATTCCGCGTGCAATCTCGCGATGGTCTCCTTTCTCTCCTGGAGGGTGTTGACGTAGTCATCCTTGAATATCTCTACCAGGGGGTCTCCGGCGGCGACCTGTTGGTTGTCGTTTATGAATACCTTGACGACGCGCCCCCTGACCTCCGGCGCGACGGGTACGATGGTCCCGGTAACGTAGGCGTCGTCGGTGGTTTCGCAGGAGAGCGACCGCACGAAGGCGACTGCCCCGTAAACACTCCCCGACAAGACCAGAACGATGACCAGTATCCTGTAACCCCATTTCTTCGTGATACCGCCGATCGGTATCCGGTACTGCCATTTCCTCATGTATGTTCCCTCTGCCGTTACTCTTCGCCTCTTTCCGGCACCTGCGCCAGATAGTCTTCTATGTTCTTGAAGAGTTTCTGCAGCAATTCTCTCAGGACCTCGAGGTCCCTGTCGCTCATCCCTTTGTACCTGAATCGCCTGTGCTCGAGCACCAGGGACGTCAATTTTCTTTCGAGTGTCCGCCCTGTTTCGGTCAGGTAGATCCTGAATGAACGTTTGTCTCCCGCGCTTCGCCGCTTTTCGATCAGCCCCTTATCTTCCAGCCGGTGGAGGATCCGCGTGATATTATGCCGGTCTTTCAGCATCTTTTCGGCGAGCTGGCACTGATTCATCCCCTCTTGCTCGCGCAGCCTCGCCATGACATTCCACTGTTCGGGCGTCATGTCGACGTATCCGCCTTCCTGGAAGACCTTCCGGAGCATGGCATCCGCCTTCATACGGACGCGATAGACCCAGTGGCTGGGTGAACTGTCGAAGGATAAGGGGTCGCTTTCCTGGGGTTGAAGTTCTTTATTCATCGCCATGACATCCCGTCGCAGTGTAATATTGTTGTCGGAGCAACAAATGGCGGGCACTATAAGTCGAGTCGTCATTCCTGTCAACAGTTTTTTTCGAAATTACCTCGGCATGAGTTATTGACATCGATACCAAGGTGTGTTTCCCTATGGATGCGCCCTGTGACAAGGCGGGTGGGATGCCTGGTCGGATATTTGGGATATGAGGGCATTAAATGGATAGAAGGTGGTCATGGAATGCAACGTTAAATTCGGAGGAGAGGCCGGTCACGGCTTGCTGACCCTGGAACTGGAGCTGACGGAACGTCTCTCCAGGATCGGCTGCCGTTTTTTCGCAACGAAAAATTACATGTCCCGCATCCGCGGCGGCCACAATTTCCACATGGTCCGGATCGCCGAAGGCCCGGTACACGCCCTGAGCGGCGATCCCTGGGACGTGGTCATTGCCTTCGACGAGGAGTCCGAACGTCGGCACCGGGCTACGCTTCAGGGAAAAGGGATTTTTATCTCGAAGGACGGGATCCAGGAAATAGAAAAGACCGCCCGGGACGCCTTCGGCGACGTCAGAGCTACCCATTCCATACTGGTCGGTGTCATTCTCTCGATCATCGGATACCCCCTGGAAAAGCTGATGAGCGGTGCGGACACCGGCGCTTTCAACTATTGGCTGAAAGGATACGAGACGGCGGACCGGTGGTCCCTGAGCGGAGCCTTTCCTGTTACGCCACGGGCCAAGACGGCCTATCGATTCGACGGGAACCAGGCCCTGGCCTTCGGGGCGCTCCTCGGCGGCTGCCAATTCATGGCCGGCTATCCGATGACACCCGCCTCTTCGATCATGAACTACATAGCCCAAGCCTCTTTGAAGATACCCGTGCATTTTGAACAGGCGGAAGACGAGATCGCGGCGATTAACATGGCCCTCGGCGCCTCTTATGCCGGCGTCCGCTCCATGGTCGCCACCTCCGGGGGCGGATTCGCCCTCATGACCGAAGGGGTCTCCCTGGCGGGCATGACGGAAACCCCCATCGTCATCATAGAAGCCCAGCGCCCCGGCCCGTCCACGGGGCTCCCGACCAGGACCGAACAGGGGGACCTGAATTTCGTTCTCCACGCCGGACACGGGGAGTTCCCCCGCGCCGTCTTTGCGCCCGGCTCCATCGACGAGGCCGTTGCCGTGGCCCGAAGGAGTTTCGACCTTTCCGACAGGTACCAGGCACCCGTCTTCATCCTCACAGACCAATACTTCGCCGATTCGATCCAGCTTATCGAGGAGGCGCCCGCTCTGGAACCGCAGCGCCGGGATTATGGAACCTTCGGTGCTTCTTACAGGCGCTACGCCCTAACCCACGACGGCGTCTCGCCCCTCGCCTGTCCGGGAGTGGGCGCGGCCGTGGTCAAGGTAGACTCCGACGAGCACGACGAAGAAGGCACGATCACTGAGGATCTTGACCTGCGTATCCGCATGGTGGACAAGCGGCTGCAAAAGCTCAGCGGTCTCGGGAGAGAGGTTATCCCCCCTTCATTCTTCGGTGACAATACGGCGGATGTTCTCTTGGTCTGCTGGGGCTCCAACAAACTTATCATGAAAGAGGCCGTCGAGAGATTGAACCGCAGGGGCAGGAAGGTCGGCGGTCTCCATTTCAGTCAAGTCTATCCCCTCGACGGCGACATGACCGCCGGTTTCGACTTGGCCGGAAAGACCGTCGTATGCATTGAAAACAACGCCACGGGCCAGTTCGCAGGGCTCCTGAAACGCGAATTGGGTGTCACTGTTTCGCACAGGATCCTCAAATACAACGGGGAATGCTTCACGGTCCGGGAGATTTGCGACCGGGTTGTGGCATTCATGGAGGGATGACAATGGCTCATGCAAAAGACATCGCTTGGTGTCCGGGCTGCGGCAACTTTCCCATCCGCGCGGCCCTGGAAGGAGCCCTCAAAGAACTGGCCCTGCCGACTGAAAAGGTCGTTCTTACATCGGGCATCGGCCAGGGTGCAAAGATGCCCCACTATCTGGACGCCCACTTCTTCAACGGCCTTCACGGCCGCTCCGTACCGCTCGCCGCGGGCATCAAGATCGTCCGGCCCGATCTGACGGTCATCGCCGTTTCCGGGGACGGCTGCATGTATGGGGAGGGCGGAAACCATTTCGTCCACGCGATCAGGAAAAACCTGGACATCACCATCCTGACCACGGACAATCAGATATTCGCCTTGACAAAGGGTCAGAGTTCACCGACCACGGACGCAGGGGTCAGAAACGCCTTCGACCCCCAGGGCAATCCTCATCGTCCCCTGAATCCCTTGTCACTCGCCATCGCTCTGGGAGCCCCCTTTGTCGCCCGCTGCTTTGCCCGAGAAAAAGACCATCTGAAGGAAACGATCAAGGAGGCGGTCCGTTTCAAAGGAACTGCCCTGATCGATATCCTGCAGCCCTGCGTCAGCTTCAACAAGATCAACACCTACCAGTGGTACGGTGAGCGGGTCTTCAAGGTCTCCTCCCCTGCCGCCGATCGCTTCGAGGCCATGAAGACGGCGGAGCTGTGGGGAGACCGCATCGCCATCGGGATCATCTATCGCAACGACGGAGCCGAGGTGCGGGAAGGGGCCGACGTTTTCCGCAGACCGGTCTCCCGCGAATCGATGGAGCAGCTTCTTCAGGAGGTTCATGCCTAGCCCTTTGCCGCGGCCCCGGTCCGACCGGGGTCATCTTTTTTTCCTGTTCATCTCCAAGAATTTATATTACAAATCTTACCTTAGCGAAGCGGCTGTCCGCAGCCGCGGCCATCTCAGAACGTCAGGAGGAAGGTTGGAATGAAAGGCAAGAGAGTCAAGGAAAGCACCGTTGTTATGGCTCAGCAGATGAACCCGCAGGATGCGAATCCGGCAGGTAATGTCCACGGCGGTGTGATCATGAAACTCATCGACACTGCGGCGGGAGCTGTTGCCGTCCGTCATGGCAGGACAAATGCCGTGACTGCCTCCATCGACCGGCTGGACTTTCACCATCCCGTTTTTATCGGCGATTTCCTGACCCTGCGGGCCAGTCTGAATCTTGTGGGGAAGACCTCTATGGAAGTGGGTGTCCGGGTGGAATCCGAGAACCTCAAGACCGGCGAGCGGCACCATACGGCGTCCGCCTACATGACCTTTGTGGCACTGGACGATAACGGCCGTCCCGTGCCGGTGCCCCCGCTGATTCTTGAGACCGACGATGAGAAGCGGCGGAACCGGGAGGCGAAAGCCAGGCGTAGGACCCGCCTTGCAGAAAAAACCAAGGAAAAAGAATGCCAGTTGAACGCGACCGGCTGCGATCTGGACTGACAAAGGCAGGCGTGTTCAGCAAGATGACCCGGCAGAAAGGGGTTTTGGGTTCAGGGGGGCGGGGAGCCGCTTTCCGCCGATTCCTTCCTGATCAGGTACAGGGCAGCTCCGCCGACCATCATCAGCAGGCATAGTATCTGGCCCATGCTCAGGGATGCCGCGATGAAGCCGAGCTGCTCGTCGGGTTCGCGGAAAAATTCGATAAAGAAACGGACGAGGCCGTATCCGACGATGTAGAGAGAAAACAAGTAGCCGTCGAAGGGATTTTTCTTCCTCAGGCTCCACAGGACGGCAAAGAGAGCCACTCCCTCGAACAATGCCTCGTAGAGCTGTGACGGGTGTCGCAGTCTGTGGTACGGGTCGAGAGGAAAATACATGCCCCAGGCGACCGAGGTGGCCCGCCCGTAAAGCTCGCCGTTGATGAAATTGCCGATCCTTCCGAAGGTGTAGCCCAGAGGGGCGGCGGAACTCACGAGGTCGGAAAGCTTCCAGAAATCCGTTTTGTACCGGTTGCAGAAGACAATGGCGGCCGTGAGCACTCCTATGACGCCGCCGTGGTATGACATCCCGCTTATCCCGACAAAGCGAAACCCGTCCGAGAATTCGAAAGGCAGTATTATCTCGAGCGGGTGCCGCAGATAGTAAGCGGGGTTGTAAAAAGCGACGTATCCCAGCCTGGCGCCGATGATAAGGCCCGTGATGGCCCAGATGAAGAGATTCTGGATGGTTTCGCTGGAGTAAGGGAGGCCTTCGTTCTTGACCCGGTAGATCACGAGGAAATAGGTTACGAGAAAGGCAACGATGTACATCAGGCCGTAATAGCGAAGCTGGAAAGACCCTACCTGAAACAGGTAAGGGCGGATGTGCTCGGGTATGTGCTGCCAGAGGGCGATAAACTGTTCCACCGGGTTCCTTTTTAGTACGCCTCGCCTTTCAATCCCTCGACATAATGCTGCGCCGCAACGCCGGCAATCGCCCCGTCACCGCAGGCCGTGACGACCTGCCGCAGAGGGGTGTTGCGGCAGTCTCCGCAGGCAAAGATGCCCTTTGCCGAGGTATTCATACGGGGGTCCGTTACCACGTAGCCGTCCCGGTCCAGCTCGACAACCCCGCGCAGGAAGGCCGTGTTGGGGTCGAGGCCGATGAAAAGGAAGACACCGTCCACCGGGAGCTCCCTCTTCTTACCGGGGTCATTCACGTCACGGATCACCACGGCCGTGACGGAGTCGTCTCCTTTTATCTCCTCGACGACGGAGTTCCAGGCGAATTCCATCTTCCGTGAGGAGAGACACCTCTCTTTGAGTACCCCCGCCGCCCTGAGTCGGTCCCGACGGTGGATGAGGGTAACCTTCTTCGCGAAATTGGTCAGGTAAACGGCTTCCTGGGCCGCCGCATCCCCGCCTCCGACGACGGCGACGTTTTTGTCTTTGAAGAAGGGCGCGTCGCAGGTGGCGCAGTAGGATATCCCCCGGCCGACGAACCTTTCTTCTCCCGGCACCCCCAACTTCCGCCAGGATGTTCCCGTCGCGACAACGACGGCAAGAGCCCGGCGGCGTTTGTCTCCCGTGGTTACCTCCCATCCCTCGACCCCGGCGAGGTCGCATTTCCCGAGAGAGGTCACCTCTGCCTGGGCGATTTTTGCGCCGAATTTTGCTGCTTGATTCCTGAATCGCTCGACCAGGTCGAAGCCCCCGATGCCCTCCGGGAATCCGGGATAGTTCTCCACGTGCTCCGAGAGGGAAATCTGGCTCACCGTGGACGCGCCTTCGACCACGAGTACTTTGAGGCCGGCCCTGGCGGCGTAGAGTCCGGCGGTGAAACCGCCGGGGCCTCCGCCGACGACGATGACGTCATGGGCATCTTCAGGCATCCGATAATCGGTCATGAGCCTTTTTCTCCTTCACTGAACTTTGATGGACTCGTAAAAAGTCGAGAATTACGCGTTTCGTCATTCCGGCGAACGCCGGAATCCAGTATATTCAATATGTTCTGGATGCCCCCGTATCGAGTACGGGGCAGGCTTAATCAAGTCCGGCATGACGTTTTTGGACTTTTTACGGGGACGTCAACTTTGGGGATTACCGCGAAAGATGGGAAAAATTCCTCTTCACCAGTCTTCCGTGGGGTCTACTTTTAAACAATATCTCTTCAGATTTCAAATTAAATCGGCAGAGCCAGCGTTTCCGGGTCTAGTTTTTGTGGCCCCGTTTCCGGTAATATGGTATAAAAAAAGAGTTTTTTCGCGCGAGGAGGCTCCGGTGAGGCTGGGATACCACCTGAAGAGATACCAGGACCTGATGGCCGCTCTTATCATGGGAGGCGAGATGAATGTCCGGGAATCCTGGAGCAGGGAGCAGCTTCTCCTTTTTCAGGAGCAACGGTTGCAGTTCCTCGTGCATTTCGCCCGTCAGCGTTCCCCCTTTTATCGCGAGGCCTACAGCGCCTTCCCCGACGCGAGGCCTGTCCGTCTCGCCGAACTGCCCATCATCACCAAAGAGACGGTCATGGAGAACTTCGACCGGTTCGTCACGGACCCCCGCCTTAAGTTGTCCGACCTTTATGAGTACATCGAACGGAATAAGCAGGATAACTACTACCTGGGGAATTATGTCGTCCTGACGACGGCGGGCACCTCCGGGCTCAAGGGTGTGTTTGTCTACGACCGGAAATCGTGGCGTTCGATCATCGCCGCACTTACAAGGGCGGCGTCCTTTATGGGGCTCTCCTACGGGCGGAACACAAAGGTGGCTACCATCGGGGCCGGCAGTCCCAATCACCTGAGCAACCGTACGGCTGTCAGTATAGACGTCGGCCGCCGCAAGGTCCTACGTCTTGACGCCACCGCGCCATTCGCTAGTATCGTGGCGGCGCTGGACGAATTCAAGCCCGATTATCTCAAGACCTATCCTTCCGTCGCCGCCCTCCTGGCGGAGGAGCAGATGGGCGGCAGGCTGGACATCCGTCTCCGGGCCGTCCTCACCGGCGCGGAGGTCCTCACGGAAGACCGGAAACAGAAGATTCAGCAAGCCTGGGGGGTCACCCCTTTCGATTCTTACAGCGCCACGGAAGGCATCATGGCGGCGGAGTGCGCCCATCACCAGGGGAAACATCTCTTCGAAGACCTCTGCATCGTGGAGGTCGTGGATGACGAGAACCGGCCTGTCCCCGATGGGGCACCCGGACAGAAGATCCTCCTGACCAACCTCTTCAACTTCGCCCAGCCGTTGATACGGTATGAACTGACCGACATGGTCACCCTGTCGCCGGAACCGTGTCCCTGCAACAGGCCCTTTCGTCTGATCAGCGTCCTCACCGGACGGCGCGACGACGTCCTTTACTTAGAGGGACCGGACGGCCGCCCCTCCCCTATCCACTGCGTCCATTTTCACAGTTCGTTGCAGGAGTTGAAGGAAGTCAGGGAATATCAGGTCATCCAGAGGCAGGACGGGCTTCATGTCCGCGTAGTGGTCCAGGAAGGGGCGTCGCGGGAGGCGGCTGCGTCAGCAGTACGGGAGGCCCTCCTCAATATGTTTGCCCACGCCGAGGTACGCGCTCCGGCCATTCATGTCCATTTCGTGGACTGGATCGAAAGAGACCCCGCCAGGATGGGCAAGGTCAAGCTCGTGATGTCGGAGTTAACCGCCTGACCGTGCTAACGGTCATCCGTCCCTTCCCCTCAGGAGGTTCACGAACCGCAGGTAAGGGCGCATCTGGGGAGTGCCGCCGCCTTCGGAAATGACCTGCAAGGTTTTTCCTGTGTCGGAGACGAGCGCCCCGCCGAGGTGGGTCACCGGCGTTCCGGCGAACACCTCGAGGCAAAGAGGTGTGGAGGGACCCAGGACCGCCACATGCCGGGGGCTTCCCAGTTCCTTCAGTGTTTCCTCCATCGTGCCGTTCAGGAGCGCCGTGGCCGTGATGACGGCGACCGTACAACTCCTCAGGATCGCCTTCCTTTCTTCTTCGTCGAGGAGCGGCATGCGCGCCGGGTTTCGCTCGATGACGTCGAGCAAGGCCCCCGAGGCCTTTATCTTCGGGACCAGGGGCGGGAAAAACCCCACCATGGCCACCCGGTCAGCGGGCGTCAGGTTCATGAGCTGCAGGGCGTCCTCTTCTTTTCCCCCCCGGATGCCCGTCTGGAGGATGGCGTTTGCGGTTGCAAGTCCGAGGGCGCTCTCTACCGGGTTTTTCGCCTCCAGGAGAAATCTCAGGAGGTCGGCTGCGGAGGAATTCGCCAGCCTTCCGGCGTAGGGGAAGCGCAGGCAGTCGCCGGTGACCCCGCTTAAGAACGTCGCCGCCAGGCCCATCCGGTCCTCGAACACCCGAACGCCGACATAGCAGATTCCGATGCGTATATCCTGAACCGGTGTATCCGCGTCGCCGCAAACTCTCTCGTATATGCGCCTCAGTATCTCGCCCTTTTTCATCGTCGGCCTCCCCCGAGGGTCTTTTGCGGGGGCATCTTAGCCCTTTTCCCCGGACCTTGCAACCGCATCCGTCGGTTCTGCATCCGTCGGTTCTCACGCGGAATTCCTTGACTCCCTGCGGGATCGTCTGTAGGGTAAAACCATCGACTCACCGGTTCTTCGGGGAAGGAGGCTTGAGATGAAGAAGGCGCTTCTCGTGGTTTTGCTGCTTGTCCTCACGGTTTCCCATGTCTATGCCGCCCAGTCCGCGATCACGGAGGCGGAGGGTTACGCCTGCCAGGGGGAGGACAAGTCGAGGAGGCAGACGGAGCAGGCCGCGACGGCCGACGCGAAACGCAAGGCCATCGAGCAGGTCTCCGCGTATGTCACGAGTGAGACGGAGGTAAAGGATTTCACCCTCCAGAAGGACCTGGCCCAGGCCTACTCGCGGGCGACCGTCAAGGTCATCCAGGAGTTGGAGAAGGGGTGGTACCGGGATGCCTCCCTCGGCGATTGCTACCGGATAAAGGTCAAGGCCGAGGTGATCCCCGACGAACAGGAGATGATGGCGATTGCGAAGGGCAAGACGGCGGACGACCCATCGGCGCCGCTTTGCGTCCGGGTCTGGACGGACAAACAGGCCTACGGGGCGGGCGAGCGGGTCAAGGTCTACCTCAAGGGCAACAAGCCCTTCTATGCCACGATCCTTTATAGGGATGCCGGAGGGAAGCTCGTACAACTCCTCCCCAACCCCCACAGGAAGGACAACTACTTCAACGGCGGAGTCGTCTATGAGGTCCCCGCGGGCAACGACCGGTTCGAGTTGGAGGTGGCCCCGCCCTTCGGCGAGGAGCAGGTCATCGTCTATGCGGGCACCACCCCGCCGGGAGACGTAAGTGTAGTGGAGCGGGGCGGGGTGTACGAGGTCAAGACCCGGGCCTCCGAGGTCGGTGAACGGACACGGGGCGTCAAGCTCACCCAAAAACTCAGCGCTGCCGGTGCGGTAGCCGCGGAGTTCTTCGAGGGGAAGGCGACCCTGACCACGGAAGGCAGTAAGCGATGAAGAGACGATTCTGCGAAGTCTTGATTCTTTCTATCATCATTTTAGCGGTGGGGGCGTGTGCAGGGAAGCTGCCGACAGAGCCTACCTTAAGGATCGAGACGGGCATGCATTCCGCTCCCATAACGAGGATCGGCGTGGATGTCGGGAACCGCTATCTTGTCACGGGTTCTAACGACAAGACAGTCCGGGTCTGGGAACTAGCGACGGGGAGGCTCTTGCAGACCCTGAGGCCCCCCATCGGCGGTGTAGATGAGGGAAAGATCTATGCCGTAGCCCTTTCTCCCGACGGAAGGACGGTCGCTGCCGCCGGTCAGACGGGGTATGAATGGGGTTGGAATGTCTCCATCTACTTTTTCGACCGCGCGAGCGGACGGATGATTAAAAAGATGAGCGGACTGCCTCGGGTTATCTCAAACCTCACCTATTCCCGGAACGGAAGGTACATCGTCGCTGGTCTTGTGAGCAAAAAGGGCATCCGGGTCTACCGGACCACCGACTATAGACTTGTTTTGAAAGACAGAGATTATGGAGACTCATGTTACGGCGCCGACTTCGATAAAACAGGGCGGCTCGTGACGACATCGTGGGATGGTTATGTCAGGCTTTATGCCAATGATTTCAAGCTAATCACGAAAGAGGAGGCACCCGACGGAAAGAGACCTCATGGGGTCAGCTTTTCCCCCGACGGCGCGAAGATCGCCGTCGGTTTTACTGATTCTACAAAGGTAGACGTCCTCTCCGGCGAAGACCTCTCCTACCTCTATTCCCCCGACACCGGCGACATCACAAATGGCAATATGTCAACGGTCTCCTGGTCTCAGGACGGAAGTTACCTTTATGCCGGAGGACGGGCGCAAAAGTTTGTGAATGAAGAATTGAAATGCATCACCCGCAAATGGCGCGATGAAGGTAGTGGGGGTTACGTGGACCTACCGGCGGCGGAAAACACGATCATGCAGATTATTCCCCTGCGATCCGGCGGCATCGTCTTTGGCTCCGCCGACCCTGCATTCGGCGTCTTCGATGCCTCAGACCGATTGGCGGTGTACAAAGGACCAGAGATTGCAGATTTAAGGGGTAATCGGGAAGGATTCCTCGTTTCCGATGACGGCGCTACCGTCCAATTTGGCTACGAACGATTCGGCAAATCATCGGCGAGATTCTCCGTATCCGAAAGGCTCCTGGAGCTGAATCCAGGCCCTTCCGATTCGCAGAACTTGAACCCCCCGGTGACTTCAACAGCAGACTTGAATATCGCCGACTGGAAAAATACTTATCAGCCGAAGTTAAGCGGCAGACCATTAAAACTGGAACAATACGAGATATCCCGCAGTCTCACCGTTTCCCCGGGGGGAAAGACCTTTCTCTTGGGGACAGAATGGTATCTCCGCCTGTTCGACGGCGAAGGGACGGAGATATGGAAGGTTTCTATTCCGGATAGTGCAGGGGCCGTCAACGTCTCCGGTGACGGGAAGGTGGCTGTTGCTGCTATTGCTGACGGAACGATCAGGTGGTACCGGATGAAGGACGGGAAGGAGATTCTCGCGCTCTTTCCCCATAAAGACAGGAAACGCTGGGTCTTATGGACTCCCTCCGGTTACTACGACGCCGCCCCCGGCGCCGAGGAGCTCATCGGCTGGCACGTGAATAACGGCAAAGACGCCGCCGCCGACTTCTTTCCCGCGTCCCGGTTCAGGGCCGCCTACTACCGCCCCGACGTGGTGGCGAAAGTCATCGAGACGTTAGACGAGCGCGAGGCGGTAAGGCTGGCCGATGAGGAGTCGGGGAGGAGAAAACAGGCGGTCACCGTCCGGGAAATGCTTCCCCCTGTCGTAACGATCGTGAGCCCTGCCGACGGGGCCGAGGTCTCCATCCCGGAGGTGACGGTCAAGTTCAGCGTCCGTACCCCCTCCGGTGAGCCCGTGACGGCCGTAAAGGCGCTGGTGGACGGGAGGCCGGCGGCCGCCGAGCGCGGCGTGAAGATAGTAGAGAGGGAAGGGGATGTGCAGGAACTCCGGGTCACGATCCCGGAGAGGGACGTGGAGATCGCCGTGATCGCCGAGAATAGGTATACCGCGAGCGAACCGGCGACCGTTAGGGTTAGGTGGAAGGGTGCGCCGAGGGAAGAATTCGTCGTCAAACCCAGGCTCTATGTGCTCGCCGTCGGCGTCAGTAATTACGCGGACAAGAGCCTGCGGCTTTCCTTCGCCGCCAAGGACGCCCGGGACTTTGTGACGGTCATGGATGTGCAAAAGGGCAGGCTGTACCGGGACGTTGTGGTAAAGGTCATGACCGATGAGGGTGCGACCAAGGACGAGATACTGGACGGCCTCGATTGGCTCCAGAAAGAGACGACGAGCAAGGATGTGGCGATGGTATTTCTTGCCGGCCACGGGGTGAATGACCCGAGCGGGGTGTATTACTATCTTCCCGTCAATGCGGACACGGACCGGCTGAAGAGGACCGGCGTCGCCTTCTCGGACATCAAGAACACCGTCGCCTCCCTTGCCGGTAAGGCCGTTGTCTTTGTCGATACCTGCCATGCGGGCAGTGTCATGGGTGCGCGGAGGGGAGTGGCCGACATAACGGCTGTCGTCAATGAGCTGGCGAGCGCCGAAAACGGCGCCGTGGTCTTCGCCTCCTCTACGGGCAGGCAGTACGCCCTCGAGGATGCGGCATGGGGTAATGGGGCGTTCACCAGGGCCCTCGTCGAGGGCATAGGCGGAAAGGCGGACTACACGGGCAAGGGCAAGATCACTGTGAATATGCTCGACCTCTATCTCTCGGAGCGGGTGAAGGAGCTCACAAAGGGAAGACAGACGCCGACGACGACCAAGCCCCATACGGTCCCCGACTTCCCCATCGCCGTGACGAGGTGATCGAGGCCTCCGCGAAATACGCTGAAGGGTGCTTTTGAAGGAGCGGCCGCCCGGCTACGGTCAGTTATTGAATACGCCTTTAATGCCCTCTACGCCCTTTTTGACACCCTCGGTGCCCGTCTTGATGACGGATTTTCCTATGTCTTTCACCGAAATGCCGAGTTTGTTGGCTACGGCAAGGGATAGCTTGTCGGCGACACCTTCCCTGAGGCTGAACTTCGGGTTGTTTAGGTCACCTTCGAGGACAAAATTCACCGTAATCTCATTTTTATCGTTCTTGAGGGTGGCGACGGCAATCGAGAGCGGCACGCCGCGGAATTTGTTCCCAATGCCGGGGCCGCTCTTGAAATCGAGGTCCCGCAGCAGGGCCCGCCCCGGGGCATGGAGTTTCCGGGCACGGACCTTCACGTCCATGTCGAGGTCGAGAAGTCCCCTGGTTATATTCACCCCTCTCTTCTGGAAGTAAGGCCTAAAGGGGATGATGTCGACATTGCGGACCTCGACCTTCGCTTCGGCATCTTCGATTTTCTCGTCTTTGAGTCTGACCTTCCCCTTGCTCTTTATCGTCCCTGAACTCTTGATGCCCGTGATAACGGCGCCCAGGGTGTACTGCGATTCGCCCCCGCCCGGCGGGAGGGCGACACCTTGAAGCTCTACGTCGATATCCCGCACCTTGATGAAAGCGGATCCCGCCCGCGGTTGCCGGTCGAGATAATCGAGAGAACCCTTTGTTATCAGGACCTTCTTGATAAGAAACGGAGGCAGAGGTTTCTTTTCCTTTCCTCCCTTTCCACCTTCTCCCGCCGGCAGTGAAGGATTTACCAGATTACCCCGGTGGTCTATTTCCATGAATACATAGGGTTCGTTGATGGTCAGGTGTGAGATGACGAAATCCCTTTTCAGCAGGCCTAAAAAGTCTGCCTGGATGGTCAGGCCGGCGGTCGTGAACACCGTTTTCCCCGCCTTGTTTTTGAGCTCGATATGGGAGGCCTTAACTTCTCCCCACGAAAGTCCGACCTCCTGAACGGAAAAAGCCCTCCCAAGGGCCGATTCGAGCTCTGCCTTGATAATCCTGTTGGCATTATGAAGGAGCAGAACCCCCGCCACAAAAACGATTGCGCTGAAAACAGCGAGGATAACCGCTACCTTCTTAAACCGTCTTCCCTTCCCCATCGAGCTTTTCCTTTTAGGTTTCAGATAGACAAACCTGACCCCTCTTCCTCCAGTGAAAGGCCTTATATCCCTTTTTTATCCCTATTTCAGTCAGTTTCTGCATCATGCGCAAGCCTGAATTGTCACCCTTCGATATTGAATAGATGAGTAGGATCAGGTATAAAGGCGGCATGAACAAGCACCGGATTTTTATCGCCGATTCCCGCTCCATGAAGGATGTGCAGGATCGGTCCGTCCACCTGGTGGTCACGTCGCCGCCTTACTGGCAGCTCAAGGACTACGACAGCGCCCGTCAGATTGGCTTTCACGACACCTACGAAGAATACATCAACAACCTCAACCTCGTATGGAAGGAGTGCCATCGCGTACTGCACGACGGTTGTCGCCTCTGTGTCAACATCGGAGACCAGTTTGCCCGGTCCGTTTATTACGGTCGATACAAGGTAATACCGATCAGGACCGAGATCATTAAATTTTGCGAAACCGTCGGGTTCGATTATATGGGGGCCATCATATGGCAGAAGGTGACGACCTGCAACACGACAGGCGGCGCCACGGTCATGGGGTCGTACCCGTATCCGAGAAATGGGATCCTCAAGATCGATTACGAATTCATCCTGCTCTTCAAAAAGCCCGGGAATCCCCCACCTGTCGACAGAACGGCCAAAGAACAGTCCAGGTTGTCAGCAGAAGAGTGGAATGAATACTTCGCCGGCCACTGGCATTTTCCCGGGGAGAAACAGGATAAGCACCTGGCCATGTTTCCGGAAGAGCTTCCCAGGAGGTTGATCAGGATGTTCAGCTTTGTCGGGGACACGGTTCTCGACCCCTTTTTGGGGAGCGGCACAACCTCTCTTGCGGCAAGGAAGCTGGAGAGGAACTCTGTCGGGTATGAGATCAACGAATCATTTCTACCGGTAATCAGGAAAAAGATAGGGGCCGACCAGCCGGATATTTTCAGCGAGACGGCTGTCGAAATCATCAAACCGGCAAGCCAACCTATCGATTACATGCAGGAAATAAAGAAACTGCCCTATGTATTTCACGACCCGGTGCGCTTCGATAAGAAGGTAGATCCTCGGAAAATGACCTTCGGTTCCAAAATCGAAGCCGACGGAAACGGCAACGAACAGTATCTACGCGTGAAACGCGTAATAACCCCCCACACGATGGAACTCACCAACGATGTAGTCATCAGGTTGATCGGTGTCGGGGCCAAGGCAGGCAAAGAACGGGAGGCCGTGGAGTGGTTGTGGGATAGACTGAAGGGGCAAAGGCTTTGCCTGAAATTCGACCAGACCAAGTATGACGAAGACAACCGTCTTCTCTCTTATCTGTACCTCAAAAACAAGACCTTCATCAATCTTCACTACCTTCGCTCCAATCTTGTCCGGTTGGACGAGACGTTCCCCTTCAAGTATCGCGACAGGTTCAGGGCGATCCTTAAGGAGGAAATCGAGCCGTGAAAAAGCTCAGGATGCAGAGGCCTTCTAGCGAGACTAAAACTCCTGGCGCGTTGGCCGAAACAGGATCTCGTTCACATCCACGTCCTCCGGTTGGCTGATGGCGAAGGCGACCGCCCGGGCAAACGACTGGGCAGGAATCGCAACGTCATAGAGTCGACGCGAGGCCGCGGCGAAGTCAGGGTCGGTTATGCTGTTAGGCAGTTCCGTGGCTACTGCGCCCGGCGAAATCACGGTGGTGCGGATGTTGTATGGTTTGACTTCCTGCCGTAGTCCCTCCGATAGGGCCCGCACGGCGTGCTTGGTCGCTGCATAGACGGCGCCGCCGGGGCGTACCTTATGGCCCGCCACAGAGGAAACATTGATGAAGTGTCCCGATTTTTGCTGCTTCATGTACGGCAGGGCGGCGGCAATGCCGTACAGCACGCCCTTTAGGTTCACGTCGACCATCCGGTCCCAGTCCTCGACCCTGAGGCGTTCAAGGAGCGACGACGGCATCAGCCCGGCGTTGTTGATCATGACATCGATGCGGCCGAACGTCTGCACGGCCGCGTCCACCAATGCCTTAACCTGGTCGACCTGGGTAACGTCAGTCACTACGGCGAGCGCCTTACCCCCGTTGGCAGTCAGCTCTTCTGCCAATGACCGGAGTCGGTCGGCACGCCGAGCGCCGAGCACGACGCTCGCACCTTGAGCGGAGAGCAACCGGGCAGCCGCCTCGCCCAACCCGCTGCTCGCGCCTGTGATCACAACGACTTTTCCTGCGATGTTATCCATGGAACCTCCTTCTGCATCTCTTCTCGATCCTGATCAATCTTGACGTCCCCGTAAAAAGTCCAAAAACGTCATGCCGGACTTGATTAAGCCTGCCCCGTACTCGATACGGGGGCATCCAGAACATATTGAATATACTGGATTCCGGCGTTCGCCGGAATGACGAAACGCGTAATTCTCGACTTTTTACGAGTCCATCAATCTTTATTCGGTGTCTAAAAAACCCTTGACCCGTATGAACGACCTCGTCATGTCTCCTTCAAGACCAGGCTCAAAACGGTGGTCAGCTTGACCACGTCCTCATCCGCTTTTCGCAGCCGCGACCCCATGATCTTCGCCAGATTCAGGATTACCTTGAATCCCAGCTCAGGGTTGCTCTCTGCCAGCCTCAAAAAGGCGTCTCTCCGAATCTCGTATAGGAGGCAATCCGAAATGGCCCGGACCGTCGCCGTTCGCTCCGACTCTTCCAGCAGAGCGACCTCTCCGAAGATAGAATGGTTTTCAGCTTCCAGCTTTGTGAAGACTTTGCTTTTTTGGTCAGAATCGTCATCGAAGCCTTTCATGGTCAACCTCTTGACCACCTCCACCGACCCCTCGAGGATGATATACATGGTGTCGCCTGTCTTGCCTTCTTCCATGATGATGTCATCCTTGCGGAAGGCGACTTTTCCGGCGATGGTCAAGAACGTTCGAACCTGATCGGCCGTTAAACCCTGGAACAGGCCGGTTTTTGCAAGGGCGCTCATCAATTCGTCCGTCATTTTTTCCCCGACCTTCCTTGTGACCGGCGATCCTCTGTCTCTCCCATATGCTGTCGTCGGCTCTAAGACTACGATTCCGGGGACGACAGAATCACGGCATGGTCATCGGCTGTGATGACATGGTGGTCATCGGGATTGATGATGACCTTCGTCGCCTCCTCGCGTTGCAACACGCCCTTGTTGGACGCCTTGAGTTTTTCCCGTATGAAGAGGTCGATAGCCGAGGTGTCGTCGCTCAGTACGTCCTCAACCTTGACCCCCTGCGATTCCTTCAGGAGGCCGATCAAAATCGCCTTCCGCTTGCCGCGGTAATACGCCGAAAGTTCTCCGAAGGTATGGCCGACGTATTGTTTCGGTATCTCGTCCCGCTTCAACATTCCCGCACCTTCAAAGGATAAAAGACCGGCATACACCTTGGAGAGACCCGGCGACCGCACGGCACCGGCAAGAAGAGACCCTATGTGTTCCCCCCTGACGATTATTTCATCTACATTGGCGCGCTTAAGGTGAGGCTTGCTTTCCCCGTCGAGAAGCTCGGCGATGACCTTGATCTTCGGCGCCAGGGACTTGACGGCCAAGGCACCCAGGATCGTCCTGTCGTCCGCCCTATCCCTGGGATGGGTCCCGGAAAAGTCGGCCATGATGAGCGCAAATCCGGCCCTCGTGATATTCGCCCTCAAGAGGACCTCCTCATGAACGAAGTCGCCCCTCAAGAAGATGACGTTCTGTTTTCCATACTTTGCCCGCAGAATGTCCATCTCGTCGATGGGAAGCTCATTGATCAAGACGATGGGCAAGCTACCCGACGTCCCGGCAGTCAGCCCCCGTATGACTTCTTCGGTGTTGTTGTTCCAGCCGCAGACGACGATGTGCCCCTTATCCTTGATGGTTTCCAATCCCTTCCCCTCCTTTATCTTTTGCTCCACAAGGACGGACGCAACGGTCGCCGTCAACATGGACAGCAGTCCAATGCCCGAAATCATCAAGAAGATCCCGATAATCTTTCCCGCAAACGACAGGGGGACTTTATCGCCGTACCCCACGGTGCAGATGGTCACGAAGGCCCACCACACCCCGTCCCAGATAGAATGTATGGTGGCGGCATCCATATGGCGTTCCGCGTAAAAAACGCCGACCGAGGCAATGATGATGACGGCGAGCGTTATGGGCGCGACGAAGAAGAAACGCTCTTTTGCTAGAGCCTTCGTGACCGTCCTGGTCTTCGCAACAAGTTTCATGGGTCAATCCGGTGGGAACGGTGCCGATTTGCCGTCAGTATACAAATCTTCTTGCGTATGACACCCATTCAATTCAGGACATGTTGATTTCACCAGTTACCTATTTTTTACGGCGAAAGTAACGACGAGTCGAGTCCCGTGCCTTCAAGCCCGGGACTCGAACGACTTGTCCGGCTCTTACTTGACTTTGCAGCTTTTGCATTCAGATCCAAAAACTTCTTATTTCGTCTTTCCAACAAAGGTTGCATTCACTTTACGCTGTGCGTCTGTCTTTTCGCCCGCTTTGCGGTAGGCTGCTGCTTTGAGCTCCGGCGAACCTTCGTACATGCTGCAGCTTGCTTCGCTCTTAGCATAATCAGGGTGTGACCTGGGAATGCCGAGTGGCGGCAACTTTGCTAACGCGGCCATGCAGACCTCATACGGGGTTTTTCCCGGCATGCTCGGCTTCATCTCGGCATACTTTTTCTCCAGTTCCTGCTGACGGGCTGACTTCTTAATGACGACGGGTTTCATCTGCGACAGGTCCAATGCAAACGCGTTTGATGCAAAGACAACAATTACAACGATCACAGCGAGCTTTTTCATATTAACTCCTTTCTTTTCAGGTTTTTACTAAATCCCTATTTTCCCCTCGACGGAAGTGCGACCGGTTTAAAGATATCTTTTGTCATAGTATCGGGGCGGAAAGATGGGTCCATATTCAGTTTAGGCATGCTTGGGATACGAGCGTTCTTATCGACTTTCATCACAAAGGGGGCAGATTTTATCGCCGAGAGTAGCTGACTCCCCACGAGAACAAAATGGCCGTCCATAGTCTCATCCATATCGTAACCGCAATATCTTACCCGAGGTTCTCCGAGCATCCTTACCCATTCCATGGTGCCCATCCGATCCAGTTTGATTACGAGCAAGTAATCTTGGCAAAAGAGCACATACGCCCCGCCGTCATCGGCAGGACAGGCAGAGGCACGCCCCGTGACACCGCCTCGGTCCCATAGCCATTTCCCTTCAGCATCCAGTTTGATTACGAACCCCTTGATAACACCCAATGTCGTCCCACCACTCACGATGATACCTCCGTCACGGGTACATACAATGGATTGAACGACATCTGATGAATTTTTCCCGAAAGAGCTATATCCCCGCTGCCAGACCACGGTTCCCGCGGCATCTAATTTGGCGACTCGCAGACCTTCCCCACTTTCAATCGCCGTATAGGCAAACAAGTAATGATGATCCGGAGTTTCGGTAAGGGCGCTTCCTTCGTATTGGGCACTCTCCAAAAATGTTTCCCACACCACGTTCCCTTGTTTATCCAGCTTGATCACCCAGCCGGTATCGCGGTTGCGGGCTTTATTAAATCGGCTTCCTCCAAAAACACACCCGCCGTCCGCTGTGGCTGCAAGGGCATTGCCGTACCACGTAACCTCTTTCCCAAATTCCTTCTCCCAGATGACCCTCCCCGTATCGTCCATTTTGATGACGCGCAATCCGTCCCGAAGGGAATTTCCCTCTGCGAGGTTCTTGCAAGCCAGAACGAAGATGCTTCCATCAGGCCCCAGGCGCACGTTATAGAAACTACTGCCATGTATAGCCTTGGGGAAAGTTCTCTCCCACAGCTTGTCGCCTCGGGCATTCAACCGTAACACCCACAGGTTGGGTGGCGGGAATTTAGAGGCGAAAGCGTACCCGACCGCCACGCATCCCCCGTCGGCCGTGTGAGACACGGCATACAATACTTTGAAATTAGGGCCGCCGAATGTCTTGAACCATGTCGTAGTTGCGGGAGGTGCCGATACCTTCGCTTTCTTTTGCGCCCCCATGGATGAGCTCGCACCTAAGACAAACACACACACCCCAAGGACTATACAGATTACGAACGCTGCTCGCTTCATATGGACCTTCCTCCCTCAGTCATTACGTTCAAAAAAATAAAGCCTGTTTAACAGTGTGTATACCATATCATAACAAGTAGTTACAAGCGGCCTAAGAAGTACTTACCCTCATAGCTATGGTAATTTTGGGGCTGTAAGGGCATTCGCAATGCCCCCCAGTCTACAAGGGGACGGTCCACTTTGCCCGCTTTATACTTGACACGCTCCTCTATTCTGTCATATTTCTGAACACAAAACTCAGCAGAAAGGAGGTTATTGTTATGAAAAGAGTATTTTTACTTGTTTTTTGCTGTGTATTATTTGTCCCGGTGATTGCAAGTGCAGTAGAACGCCCGCCAGACGGGACGGTAAGGGTTTATCGCGATTCTCTGTGCAAAACAGGACCTCAGTCAACTTTTGCTAGTACTTTAACCGGCTCAGCAGACGGGAAATATCCAAGCCTGGTAAATTTTCCACAACATGACGAGAATGGTTCGCAAATACCCGGAAGCACCTGGAATGACCAGATTTCATGCCTGACGATTGGTGGGGGCATCAAAGAAGTCGTTATTTACGAGAATGTCAACTTCAAAGGGAAAAGCAAAACACTGAAGAGGAAAGATGGCTGGGTCTGGAGCTTTGGCGGCGACTGGTGGAACGACCGCATCAGCTCCTTTAAGATTATTGCACAGTAGACATTCCCTTCGCGTCCTCCAGAAAACCCGAGATATGCAAAGATATAACACCGGTGTGGTGTCGGAAAGACATCGCACCGGTGTTTGCACTTTGATGTTGTAAAACTTAACCTCTTCCCAGGCAGTCAGCTTCTCTCCCGTGATGATGCCTAAGCTACCTCATTTGCCGCGTGCTCTTTGACTAACTTACCCGCTTCGATCGTTTCAATGAGCCTTCTTCGGGTCTTCTTCCCATGTTGCGATAACCCCGGTGAGGCCTCTCGTAATTGTAATGATAGAGCCACTTGTCCAGGTCTTCCTGAAGCTCCTCGACCGAGGTATAGAACTTTTCCCTGTGGGTCTCCCCGCTGCTTAACTTGTCCGTCTAAGCCTCTCCCCACCCGTCATATCTCCTTAGCCCTTCAGAAAATCCGGATCCCGGTACGCCGGGTTGGGATAGGTATAAAAACCACGGCCGGTTTTTACTCCCAGCCAACCTTTGTCAACATACTCCTTTTTCAAGAATTCCGCGTTCTTGCGGCTCTGTTGGTTGTCGCGGTTAACATTCGATGATTCCGCAATGTGCAATGCGGTATCCAGGCCGACATCATCCAGCATGCCGAGGGGTCCGACGGGCATTTTCATGATCCCCATCCAGGCACGATCCACATCGTGCACCGACGCGACACCATTGGCGACCAGGGCAATCGCGGCAGCGTTCAGGGAACTGTACATAGCGTTGAAAATATACCCATGATTCTCCTTGCGGAGAACCATGGGTATCTGATTGATGGAGCGGGCGAAATCGCGGACCAGCGTTACAACTTCCGTCGCGGTTCCGGGATGGGGCATTATATCGGCCACATTCCCGACCCAGACAGGTTGGTGGAAATGAAACGCGAGGAATCGCTCAGGACGGCCGGTGGCTTCGGCGACAACCGACGGAACCAGCAGGGATGTATTGGTGGTGAAAATGGTCCGGCCTGGGCACAGCTCGTTGAATCGGGCAAGTACCTTCCTCTTCAGGGCAGGATCTTCCGGAATCGATTCGCTGAGCAGGTCCGCCTCCCGGGCCGCTTCCGCCTCGTCGGTCGTGGCTGCAATCCCGGCAAGGGCTTTTTCGGCAGCCCGCTTCTCCAGGTAGCCGCCGGTGACGAGATTGTCGGCATAGGCGGCCAGCCGCCGAAGAGAAAGTTCCAAGGCAGCTTCATCAATGTCGTAGAGAGTGACTTCGTAGCCGTGGGCCGCGCACTGGAAGGCGATCTGCCGGCCCATCGTCCCGCCGCCGACAATCAGCACTTTCCTGATATCTTTCAGTTCCATTGAATCGCTCCTTTCGTTTGGGGCAATGGCAATAGAAGAACTGCGTATGTCTAACGCTCTGGAAATTCGTTTGCCGAAAATCTCCCGGTTTTGGTCCCACGCTTATAGCCTGAAAATTTTAATCGTTCGGAGGCAGGGGGGCCATTTACATCATATTTATCAAGGGGCTCCTTAAGCGCCCACCCCGATTTTGGGCTGCCTTGGCATGGATGACCCTTATCACCCTTTTTCTCCTCATGCGAATGCAAATATGTAAAGGGCGTCTCCATCCCGCGTCCACATTGTCGTCTACGCTGGCCCAGGAAGTCCATTTTCTACCTTTGCCTAACTCTTGACGTCACCCGGAGCCAACTTTTTCGGCGATCGGGTTCACGCGCTTGTTGTACGGTCCTTTTCTCATAGCGATTTAGTGTACCGACACTTCTTCTTCGCATAATTAGAACAGCCGAGGAATTTTCTCCCGTACTTGCTCCGAACGACGAGGTATCCGCCACATCCTGGTTCTGGACATGGCTCTCCGGTCTGTTTTCCAGAAGGCATGTCTTCGTCCAGTTCAAGATTCCTGATGATTTCTTCAATAGTGGACTGACCTTCGAAGCGCCTCATGTGTTCTGCCGTGTCCTTGTGGCTTAATATGTTTAGACTGCCCTCCCAAGCAATGGTGTCATCAATAATTGCCACCTTCTGGTGCATGCTACGCCGCTCAATTACCATGACGCCAATACTGCGTAGTTGGTCAATTACGATGTCCGCCTGGTTTGCCATTTCCCCGGTCTGCTGGTTTCTTGGTCGAGTATAAACCCGGATGTCTATGCCCCTCTCTTTCATAACTCTGAAGTAATCCATGAAATTGCTGCTACGTCTCACTGAGAGAAAGGGGCTCAGAATAATAAGTCTCTGCTGACTTCGTATTACGTCTTGAAAAAACTGAGCCCAAAAGTTCTTTTCAGTATACATTTGGCCGAGATCAGGATTGTAGTGTCCCCCTGTAGATAGAAACGCCGTTGCCCACCTCTCAAAGTCACTTGTGAAGTAGCTGTCTACAAGACTTCCGGATGGTATCTGCTGCGCATTGCCGTAGAAATGGTGGATTATTCCAGACAGCACGGAATCACCATGCAAATCCGAAAGCAGGTGTTTAGTGTGTGCAACCAGGTAGAAACGATCCTTAGCTCGTGTGATTGCGACGTTCAACAAGAGCCTTGCATCGGAATCAGGTTTCGTGTCGTCGAGCATCGGCGCAACCTTTGTGCCTGATCCCTCAACCGTATCGAAGATAATAATCGGTTCCTCCCCGCCTTGAAACCGATGCACAGTGCTCGTCCGTATCCGATCTAGTATTCCCCAGTCTTTTGCGATCTTGTTTATCAGACGAGCCTGTGCTGCATAGGGAGCGATTATTCCGACTCGACCATCATGGATGTTAGAGATGATTTTCTTCGCGATTGTGCAGCAAAGCAAGGCGTTGTATAGGTTGAACCGCCCGCCCGTAGAAAGTCGACTGCACCAAGGATTCATTCCAGCTGTTTCAACCAGCACAAGCGATTGCGTTGCTATACCGTCATCTGGACTCCCGTTGTTCGTGGCCGGGGCATCTTTTAACATACCCTGATAGAAGAATTTGTTCGGAATAACAGAGATGTCGGGTGCCATACGGTATTGCGTGTCAAGGAGGGTAACGCGATCATCCCGAACGGCCTTTTTTACCTGGTCGATACCTAGAACAGAAAATATGCTTCGACCTAACCACTTTTGCGCCATGGCCTCCTGTGCTATGCATATGGGTGGTAATTGAAGGAAATCTCCAACAATCGTGACGTAGCCACGACATTTGCTAGCGGCCCAATAGAGATGCGGCAGCGGTGCCATGCTGGCCTCATCAAGAATGAGAACATCAAAAGGCGCATCCGGGAATTGTTTTGCGGTAAAAGTCTTTGTAAGTGTCGTCGCAATGAGCCTTGCTTCCGAGAGAATTTTCTTTGTGATTTCATCAAGCTCGTGATTTATTTCAGCAATTCTCGATAATATCGCAAGTATCTTCGCCTCTATTTCCTTCTTACTGGATTCGATTTCAGCCTCCGAAACCCCGGCAGCGGACAAAAGACGGTCGGCCAATACTTTCGCTTTCTTGACTTCAGCGTCTTTTGTGACCATCAATTCTTCCAGGATAACGAGGCGTTCTGTTATCTCTTTTAATAGCCTTTTCCTGGAATCTACTGTCACACTGGTCTGATCGATCTCCCGCTGAATTTTGCGAGGATCAAGGCCCTTAAAAAATCTCTTGATCGAGCCGGATGACTGAGCCTCGATCAGCCTTTCTCGGTTCTTTCTCTGCCGTGTCTCCAATTCTGACAGTTCGCGGGTGGTTGCAGAAAGCTTATCTGACAGCTGGGACAATTCAGATGAAAAGGCAGACAGTTCTGAGGACAGGGTTCTGACAGCATAAATAGCGTAGATTAAAGTTTCGTATTGAGCTAGCTTGGCATCAAACTCGGTTTTTTGTTCTTCAAGTTCGCGCTTTTCTTTCGATAGGGATTCACCGAGATGATTTGCGATCTTGTCCAACAACACTAAAGGATAATTTTCCAGTCTCTTAGAATGACTGGATTGCGGGATGCCGAGCCTTACCAGCTTACCATCTGTGTAAAACGAAGTGGCCTTTAGCTGTTCAGCAACGTCCTCCAATGCCTCATCAACGGCAGCGTTTGCATGGGAAACCAGAAGAACACGTCGCCCCGCATGAAGATGGGCTTCAATGGCTTGAGCAATAGCTTTGGTTTTGCCTGTTCCAGGGGGCCCCCAAATGACAGCCGTCTGAGAAAAGAAGGACGCTGTAATCGCTCTTTTTTGAGCCTCATTCGGAGGCCTTACGGAAACAGAACACTGCGGCCTGATCTCGTGCTTGCATCTGCCGCAAATCGGGCTTCGTGACGATATGTAGTTCGTCATTCTGTTCACGGTTCCGCAGTTTCCACATGGGACTAAATTCTCGAAGCCGGGTATTGCAGCGGTTTTCCCGCTTAAGAGAATCTCGCTGATAGCCGGGGCAGTGCCATCGTTCAATTCAGTAAATTTATTTTTGAGTAGCTCCAGCAGATACCACATATTGGTTTGAAGCTTAGCCTCCGCAATATGCTGACCGCAGAACTGTTCAATTCCGATTTCCACTTCCAGGCCTTGCGTCAACAGGACTTGCGCCGAATAGCGCTTGCCGCGAATGTCGATCTCGGCAGGCGAATCATCCAAAACGGCCAAGAAGTTCTCCAGGTTGAATACATATATGAAAAGGCCCGAAACCCTGCGTAGAAAGCAGCCGTTGAATACCTTGACAATACTGCCTCCCTTGCCTTTCTTGATAGCGGTGATTTCCTGGTCAAGGGCTATGATAAACTCGTTGATAATGGTTGAAGGCATTTTCAGATTTCCATGTCATATGCCATTTCGTTCGCACAACGGCAGGGGTGAAGCGCGGCGGCTTTTGACCGTCGCCGCGATCCAATTGTTAACAACTGTTTTCAATTGTCTGTTGGTCACGGTAAATGAATGGCCTTTAGAACCCGGTATGTTTCACGATCCAATCTCTCAAATATTGCGGTATTAGTTTCTGCGCAATAGCAGGCTCCTTTATTCGTGTGGTTTTTGCAATGGTCTGATGGGTAGAGCCAATCTTCCATTTCGCGAAGTTCAGGGAACCTGCGGAGAAGCATCTCTATAATTTCCTTTTTCATCAAAACTCGGCCTTCGCAAAGCATCATGGCATCTGCAAATTGGTTATGGAATTTGGTCGCGAATTCTCTCCACCCCATATCCGTTACTCCTTTGGAGCATTGGTATCGCTCATTAGGCTAACATTAAAACTCATCTACATGCCGCGACCCTCCACATTTCCGTGCAGATGTTAGCCGGGGGCATGGGGAATGTCAAGGTGATTTTTGGAAAATTCTTAAATGATTTCAAGCCAGAATGTGCTTACAGTGGGCAGATGGGATAACAGAACGCTGAAATAGTCCTGGCCCGTTGCCTCATAAAAATTGTTACCGAAGGATAGGCTGATCGCGGTAAAGATGTCCTTTCTTTTTAATACGAGATTCGCTTATAATTCGGTGCCTGACGGTTGATGTCTTTTGACGAAAGGATTCCCGATGGATTACGTCCCGCATACGCCTGCCGATGAAGAGGCCATGCTGCAGACGATCGGCGTCGGGTCGGTCGAAGACCTTTTCGCGGACATCCCGGAGCGCTACAGGCTGAAAAGACTCCTCGACCTGCCGCAGCCCCTTTCCGAGCAGGAACTCTCCGCCCTGATGAGGGAGATCGGTTCTGAGAATAAGGTCCCCGAGATAACGTTGATGGGCGCGGGGGCTTACAATCACTACATCCCGGCCGTCGTCGGTCACGTCGTCTCACGGAGCGAGTTCTACACCGCCTATACCCCTTACCAGGCCGAAGTCAGCCAGGGCATCCTTCAGGTGATTTACGAATACCAGACGATGCTCGCCCGTCTCACCGGAATGCAGGTGGCGAACGCCTCTATGTACGACGGGGCTTCGGCGATGGCCGAGGCGGCCGTCCTGGCGGCAAAGACCCTGAACCGCAGCAAGATAGTGATGGTTAAGAGCGTCCATCCCGAGTACCGCCGGGTTGTGAAGACTTACTGCTGGGCGAACGGATACGAATGCGTGGAAACAGCCTGGGGAAGCTCCGGTCAGGCCGACATCCCTTCACTGGAGCAGGCGGTTGACGAAAACACGGCGGCCGTCCTGGTGCAGAGCCCGAACTTCTTCGGCATCATCGAGGATATCGCTGCGATAGAACCTGTGGTTCATGCGAAAGGCGCCCTCCTCGTTTCGGGGTTCACCGAGGCGACCTCCCTCGGCATCCTCAAGCCTGCCGGGGCGTCTGGGGCCGATTTCGTCGTGGGCGAGGGGCAAAGCTTCGGGAACCCGATGAATTACGGCGGTCCCTATCTCGGTATCTTTGCGGGCACCGACAGATTTCTGCGAAAAATCCCCGGCCGCCTTGTCGGGGCGACGGTGGATAGAGAAGGCCGTCGGGGATTCGTTCTTACGCTTCAGACAAGGGAACAACACATCCGCCGGGAAAAGGCGACATCAAACATCTGCTCCAACGAGGCCCTCTGTGCCCTGGCCGCGGCCGTCTACCTCGTCAGTCTGGGGAAAAAACTGAAAGACCTGGCAGGGTTGAACATCCGGAAGGCGCAGTATTTGAGGAGCCGACTCCTGGAGCTGCCCAGTTGGGAACCGGTCTTCACCGGCGCGGTCTACAATGAATTCGCCGTCCGCTGTCCCGACGCAAGAGAGGTCAACCGGAGGCTCGAGGCGCGGGGGATCGTCGGCGGCTATGATCTCGAGAAAGACTACCCCGAACTTGAAAACTGCCTGCTCTTCTGCGCAACCGAGATGTTGCAGAAGAAGGACATGGACATGGTCGCCGCCCTCGTTGCTTAAGAAGAAAGGAACCGCCATGAAACTTATCTTCGAGAAGAGCCGGCCCGGAAGAAGCGCAACGACCCTGCCCGCCACAGACGTCCCCGCCCTGCCTGTGGAAACGGTCATCGACAAAAACTTGCTCCGGGAGGACCTCGGCCTGCCTGAGGTCGCGGAAATAGACCTCGTCCGCCATTACACCCGGCTTTCCGGGAGGAATTTCGGCGTGGACTCGGGTTTCTACCCCCTCGGTTCCTGCACGATGAAGTACAACCCAAAAATCAACGAGGACATAGCCCGGCTGGCCGGGTTCACCGCCCTCCACCCTTACGCCCCGGAGCGGTTTTCCCAGGGCAACCTCCGCCTCCTGTACGAGTTGCGGCAATACCTGAGCGAAATCTTCGGTATGGGGGATTTTGCCCTTCAGCCCGCGGCAGGCGCCCACGGGGAATTGACGGGCGTGATGGTCATCAAGAAATATTTCGAAAAGAAGGGAGAGAAGCGAACCCGGATGCTCATCCCGGACACCGCCCACGGAACAAACCCGGCCTCCGGGGCGCTCTGCGGCTACCAGGTCGTCACAGTCCCCTCGAACGACGAGGGGGGCGTCGACATCGACCGCCTCCGGGAGCTGATGACGGAGGACGTGGCCGGCCTTATGCTCACCAACCCCAACACGCTCGGGCTCTTTGAGCGGAACAGCGAACGCGTCGCCCGGATCGTCCACGAAAAGGGCGGGCTCCTTTACTGCGACGGGGCGAACGCGAATGCCTTTCTGGGGAAGACAAGGCCCGGCGACCTCGGTTTCGACGTCATCCAGTTAAACCTCCACAAGACTTTCGCCACACCCCACGGCTGCGGCGGTCCCGGGAGCGGCCCCGTCGGCGTGGCAAGGAAGCTCGTCAAATTTCTCCCCGTCCCAAGGGTAGTCAAAAAAGGGAAGAAATACCTCTGGAGCTACGACCATCCCGACTCGATCGGCCGGGTCCGTGCCTTCTACGGTAATTTCAACGTGATCGTAAAGGCCTATGCCTACATCCGTTCTCTCGGCCCGGAGGGCCTCCGGAAGGTGAGCGAAGCGGCGGTCCTGAACGCCAATTACATCAAGGAAAGGCTGCGGCCTTACTACGAGCTACCTTACGACCGGACCTGCATGCACGAGTGCGTCTTCTCGGGCAGAAAGCAGGTGAAGGAAAGCGGCGTCCACACCTCGGACATCGCTAAGCGTCTCCTCGACTACGGCTACCACCCGCCGACTATCTATTTCCCGCTTATCGTCCCGGAAGCTATCATGATCGAGCCGACTGAGACCGAAAGCAAGGAGACCCTCGATGCCTTCTGCGACGCCATGATCGCCATCGCCGGGGAGGCAAAGGAAAACCCCGAACTCGTCAAGTCGGCGCCCCTCACCACCCCGGTCAGGCGTCTCGACGAGGTGAAGGCCGCCCGCGAGCCCGACGTCTGCCGGCGTGAATCGTGAATAAGTGACGGCCGGAGGTGGGAATGCAGGTCAGTGGTCGTAAACCGGACTGGCTCAAGGTCAGGCTGCCGCACACGCCGGAATTCAACCGCGTAGCGGCAACGCTCGCGGATTGTCGCCTCCATTCCGTCTGCCGGGAGGCCCGCTGCCCGAACATCGCCGAGTGCTTCCATAGCGGAACGGCGACCTTCCTCATCCTAGGAAACGTCTGCACCCGGCACTGCTTGTACTGCAACGTCCGCCACGGCGTCCCCTCGGCCCCCGATGCCGGTGAACCTGCCCGTCTGACGGAGGCGGCGACCCGGCTGAACCTGCGTTACGTGGTGATCACCTCTGTCACGCGAGACGACCTCCCCGACGAGGGAGCAGGTCTATTCGCCGAGTGCATCGAGACGCTCAGGGCGGGAGTCCCCGGCTGCAGGGTGGAGGTCCTCATCCCGGATTTCCGGGGAAACCCGCAGGCGTTGGACAAGGTAGCGAATGCCCGGCCCGGCGTGATCAACCACAACATGGAGGTCGTAAGGCCGCTCTTCCCGGCCCTGCGACCCCAGGGCGATTACGGTATCTCCTTGGAAATCATAAGCCGCATAAAGAGATACGATGCCAAGATCATCAGTAAATCCGGGTTCATGGTCGGCCTGGGGGAGGGCTGGGGCGACATCATCGATCTTATGGAAGACCTGGCGGGGGCCGGCTGCGAGCGCCTCACCATCGGGCAGTACCAGCAGCCCCGTCGGGATAACGCCCCGGTGCAGAGGTACTATCATCCTGAGGAGTTTGAGAGGTTGAGGGAGATTGCCCTCGGGATGGGGTTCCAGCACGTGGAGGCCGGGCCTCTGGTCCGCAGCTCTTACCATGCCGCCGGGGCAGATTAGGGGGTAAACGTGGCGAGGGAATATGACATCGTCGTCATCGGCGCCGGTCCCGGCGGTTATGCTGCCGCAGAGAAGGCCGCCCGCCTCGGCGCCCGGGTGGCCGTAGTGGAAAAGGAAAGATGGGGCGGAACTTGCGCCCACGTGGGCTGTATCCCCACGAAGGCCCTCCTCGCCGGCAGCAGGAGATACGCGGAGATAAAGAAGCTGGAGCGCCTCGGGACGGCCGTCAGCGGCGCTTCCTTTGATTACCAGGGCCTAAAAAGGCACAAGGAGCAGATGGTGCGCCTCGCAGCGGCCGGCGTCAGAAAAACCCTTCAGGATGTGGGGGCGGAGAGGTTGGAAGGGACGGGGCATTTACTCTCACCTTCTGAGGTCGAAGTTGCAGGAGCAGGCGGGGAAAGGACACGGTTGCGGGCAAGACGGGTCCTTATCGCCTGGGGGTCGGAGCCCCTATCCCTTCCGGGTGTCAGGCTTTCCGACCGCGTCATGAATTCCGACGGTTTTCTCGCCCTAAACAGGCTGCCCGCGAGCGCCGTAGTCGTGGGGGGCGGTGCGATCGGCGTCGAATTCGCTAACTTTCTGGCGGAGTTGGGCATTCGGGTGACCCTCGTCGAGCTCTTGAGTCAGATCCTCCCCTCTGAGGATAAGGATGCCGCCGACTTCCTCGCCGGAGAATTGACCAAGGCGGGCGTCGAGATTTATACCTCGACGCGGATGACCTCTCTCGAAGAAAGGGAGAAAGAGGTCCTCCTGGTAGGGGAGAAGGAAGGCAGAGAATTGACGGCCCGGGCGGAGTGCGCCCTTATCGCCACGGGACGAAGGCCCCTCATCCATGCCGGAGAACTCGACCGGCTCGGGATCGTATACGATGGTCGTGGAGGGATCACCGTGACAGAACGCCAGGAGACTTCGGTGGAAAATGTCTACGCCGTGGGCGATGTCACGGGGGGCTTGCTCCTTGCCCACAGGGCGAGTGCCCAGGGAAGGGCGCTCGCCAACCATCTCTTCGGCGACGGAGAGCTCTTCTACGACGAAAAGGCCGTCCCTTCCGTTGTTTACACCCATCCGGGCCTTGCCCGTGTGGGACTGACCGAGAAGGAGGCCCGCGCGCGGGGTATGGATGCCGAAATCAGACGGGCGGAATACGGCGCCAACATGACCGCCCGGACGGAACTGATGGGGAACGGCTTCGTGAAGGTCCTGCTCTCTTCGGGAAAGGTCTGCGGCGTAACTATCGTCGGCGAAGGGGCGTCGGAACTGGTAGCCGCCGCGGGCCTCGCCATGACGGGCGAAATGGCGGAGCGCGACCTGAGAAAATGGGTCCTGCCCCACCCGAGCCTGGGAGAGCTCCTCGGCCTCTTCGCCCCCTGAAGCGACCCCTATGAACACGATCCTCAGCCTTTTCGCGGCCGTCTGCATCGCACTGCCTTCCCCTGCTGACAGCGACTTTCCCTGTGCCGGAACGCCGGTCTACACGTGCAGAGTCGTGAAGGCATACCCCCATGACCCGACGGCCTTTACCCAAGGCCTTCTTTTCTACAGGGGCGCGCTCTACGAGAGCACGGGGAAGCACGGGCACTCTTCGTTGAGGAAAGTAGACCTCGCCACCGGCAAGGTCATCAAGATCAGGCGTCTTCCGAACAGATACTTCGGCGAGGGCATCGCCCGGAAACGAAACCGGATTGTTCTCCTGACCTGGCAGGAGAGGGTAGGTTTCGTCTACGACTTAGAAACCTTCCGGCTTGTTGGGAGGTTTCGGTATGGAACGGAGGGGTGGGGCGTCACTTACGACGGACGCCGCTTCGTCATGAGCGACGGGACGGCGACACTCCGGTTTCTGGACCCTCGGACCTTCAAGGTGGTGAAAAGGCTGGTCGTGAAGGATAGAGGCAGGCCCGTCGACCGCCTGAACGAACTCGAGTTCGTCAGAGGGGAGATATTTGCGAACGTCTGGGGGACGGGCCTGATCGCCCGGATTGCGCCGGAGACCGGCGAGGTGGTAGGGTGGATAGACTTAACCGGCCTTTATGCCGAAATCGAGGCCCCGGGAAAGGCCGACGTCCTGAACGGCATCGCCTACGACGCCGAGAGAGACCGCCTTTTCGTCACCGGTAAGTACTGGCCGAAGCTGTTCGAAATAAGGCTCGTCCCCGCGGGGGACGGGCGAAGATGAAAGCGGAAATGTTTCACGTGAAACATTTCCGTCTCCCTAAAAGTCTGACGCCGGACTCCTCTCCGCCGTCACATCAAACTCTTCCCACTCTCCTCCACCGCCCGGTCGATTTCTCTTTTCAGCTCCTCGGGAATGCCTTCCATCTCCACCCGGAGAAAACCCCTCACGATTAGGGCCGTTGCGTCGGCCTCGCTGATCCCCCGGGCCATCAGGTATTCGATTTCCTGCTGGGATATCTTGCCCACGGCGGCCTCGTGGGACATCTCGACCCCGGCGATGCGGCCGTCGAGTTCCGGGATGGCCCGGATGTAGCCGGTTTCGGAAAGCATCAGCCCGTTGCATTCGAGATGGGCCTTCACCCCCGGCACGTACCCAACCAGGAGCCCCCGAGAGATGATGTTGCCGCCCGTCGAGATGGTCCGCGAAACGACCTCCGCCTTCGTGTCCGGGGCCTCGAGATGAACTCTGCCGCCCACGTCCATCTCGGAACCTTTCCCGGCGACCAAGATGGTGTTTAGCCTGGTGACGGCGCCCTCACCCAGGAGCCTCACCGTCGGGTCCGTCTGTATAGAGCGCGCCGGCTTCATGCAGACGTAATGGGAGAGATAGGTCCCTCCTTCCTCCACCCAGACGGCCGTCCTCGGGCGGACTGCCACTTCTTCGCCCCAGTTGTGGATCATCGTGAAGGTGAGGGTCGCACCGCGCTTGACGTAGAACTCCGAAACCCCGATGTGGAGTGCCCTTGCCAGGTTCGGGGCCGTGGTGCAGCCCGTGATGACGTGGAGTTCCGAACCCTCCTCGGCGATGATGATGTTGTGGACATGCTGGGCGATCCCCTCCTCGCCGAGGTAGAGGCAGGCCTGAACAGGGAAGAGGGCCTTCACGCCTTTCGAGACACGGATGAAGTAACCGTTGTGGAGTTCTAGCTCCGTATGTGCCGTATACTTGTCGGCATCCACGGCCATGGCCTGCCACCAGTAATCCTGCAAGCCGTCGTATCTCTTCAGGGCCTCCACGATCGGCAGGATCTCGACCCCCTCCTCCCGGATAGAGCAGTGAACGGGCGAATGGTCCATCTGGATATAACTTCCCGCCCGCCCTTCTTCCGAGAGGACTATGCCCGCCTCGGTCATCCCCCGTTGGCTGTCCGGGGGTATCTTCTCCAGGTCGTCCTGGTAGGCGTGTTCAGCCGCTTTTCTCTTGAACGCCGCCAGGTCGATGTCGGTTCCGTAAAGGGCCTTCTTTTCTTTTGCCGCCTGTGCCTTCTCTTTTATCTTTGACATCTTGCGCATTCCTCATAGCCGAATTTACAGATGGTGTCGAACATCTCCCGGGGGTTCCCGGAGCACTTGAGGCTACCGTCGAGGAGGAGATGACCCTTGTCGGCCTCCACGTAGTTAAGGATGAGCCCGGTGTGGGTGATGATGAGGCCCGATTTGACCCTAAGCCGGCGGAGGTTCTTCTGGAGAAGCTTCTTTATGACCTTGCCGAGAAGGGCGATGTTCTCGAGGTCCACGCCCGACTCCGGCTCGTCGAGAAGGATGAGGTCGGGATTCTGGGCCATGAGCTGAACCAACTCCGATTTCTTGATCTCCCCTCCCGAGAGGCCGTAATTGATTTCCCTGTCGAGAAATTCGGTGAATTCCAGGCTTTCTGCGTACTTTGTCGTCTGTCCGCCGTTGCCTCTTTGCTTTCCCAAGAGGTCCACCAGGTCTCTCGTTTTGAGTCCCCTGATGGTGGGCGGTCGCTGGAAGGCCATGCCGATTCCGAGGTTCGCCCTTTCGTTGATCGGGAGGTGGGTGATGTCCCGTCCCTTGAAGGTGATGCTGCCCTTCGTAATCTGGTAACCCGAAAAGCCCATGATCGCCATCAGGAGAGAGGTCTTCCCGGAGCCGTTTTTCCCGAAAAGGACGTGGGTTTCCCCGGGGTTGATCTCCATATCGATATCGTGGAGGACTTCCCGCCCCGCGATTTCAACGCACAACTCTTTGATTATCAGAGACATTTTTCTTCTCCCGGTTTTTAGCTTTTTGACCTCGCCTTTTCAAGTTCCCGCAATGGACAGTCTCGACAAAGAGGCTCTTTTCGGCAGAAAAGCTTACCCGCCTGGACAAGCAGGGCGTGGTACTGATTGTAGAAGGGCGCGTCCGCCGGAAGATTGTCCATGAAGAGGCGTTGGATCTCACCGTAACTTTTATCTCCGTCGACGATTCCATGGCGTGAGAGTATCCGCCGTGTGTAGGCGTCAACGACGAAAACCGGCATCCCACCGGCGTAGAGAAGGATGCTGTCCGCCGTTTCCTCGCCGATCCCCTTGACGCCCAGCAACTTCACCCTGAGGTCCCGCGGGTCTTCCGCAAACATCTTCCCGAGGTCACCCCGGTACTCACCAAAAAGGAAATGAATGAAGGCCTTAAGCCTCTTCGCCTTAACCCGGTAGTAGCCGGAAGGCCTGAGGAGTTCCGCGAGGCGTCCTTCCTCAACGGCGAGTAGGCCTTGCTCGGTCAGGAGGTTCTCGTTCCTGAGGTTTGCGACCGCCCTCTCGACGTTCTGCCAGTTGGTGTTCTGCGTCAAGATCGCGCCGACGATGACTTCAAAAGGTGTCTCGGCCGGCCACCAGCAGAGGTCTCCGAAACGGCGCTCCAGCCTGTCGTACATTTCCCGCAGCAGACGGGCGGTTTGCGACCCTTCTCTGACCAATCAACCCTTCTTGAGAGCGATGTAAAGGTTCGTCTTGCCTCTCTTGACGAGGAGCAGCGCCTTGTCTCTGGCATCCTTTCTCGACATCTCTCTCTTATACTCCTTGATAGAAGAAATCTTTACCTTATTCACCTGGACGATGACGTCCCGGGGCCTGACTCCAGCTTCATCGGCGGGGCTTCCCGACTTGACCCGCACAACGACGACACCCCTCTTTTCGGAAAGGCCGAGTTGTTGGGCGATCTCCGGAGTGATTTCCCCGACCGTCATCCCGAAGTAGCCGCCCGTGCCGCCGCCTTTCTCGGCAAGTTGCATCGTCTCTTTTCGCTCTGTGACGACGACGGGGACGACGTGGGCCTTTCCGTCCCGGAGGACCTTGACATCAACCTTCTTCCCTATCGGGATCGTGGCGACGACCCGGAGCAGTTCATGGGTGTCCTTGATTTTTTTCCCGTCCACCTCGACGATGACGTCCCCCGTCTTGATCCCGGCCTTATCTGCCGGGTCGCCGGGCATCACCTCTGCCACCAGGGCCCCTTCCATTTCTTTTATCTTCAGGCTCTGGGCCATGTCCTCCGTGATGTCCTGGACCGAGACCCCGAGCCAACCGCGGGTCACCTTTCCCTTCGTCTTCAGTTCCGGAAGGATTTCCCTCGCCATGTTGATCGGGATGGCGAAACCTATACCATGTCCCTGGGCGACGATCGCCGTGTTGATCCCCACGACCTTACCGTCCAGGGAAAAAAGAGGACCACCGCTGTTGCCAGGGTTTATCGAGGCATCCGTTTGGATGAAGTTGTCGTAAGGCCCGGCACCGATCACCCGTCCTTTGGCGCTGACGATCCCCGCCGTGATTGTTTGCTCGAGGCCGAAGGGGTTTCCGATGGCGATCACCCAGTCCCCTACCCGCAACTTGTCGGAGTCGCCGAATTCAACGACCGGCAGGTTGCCGGCCGGCGTTATCTTGATGAGGGCGAGGTCCGTCTTGGCGTCTTTCCCGACGACCCGGGCGTCGTATTCCTTACCGCTGGAAAGGCGTACCCTGATTTTATCGGCCCGCTCGACTACGTGGTTGTTAGTAAGGATATAACCGTCCCGGGTGATGATAAAGCCCGACCCGAGACTCCTCTGCTTGTACTGTCGCGGTGCCTCGTTGAAAAATTTCCGGAAGAAATCGTCGCCGCCGAAAAACCGCTCAAAGAAGTCGTCCCCGAAGGGAGCGCCCTGTCCCCTTCCCTCGGACCGGACGATCTTTGTGGTCGAGATGTTGACGACCGCCGGCTTCAGTTTCTCCACCAGGTCCGCGAAGGAAGCCGGCGCCGTGCCGATGTCTCTTGCCGACGCGAGCCGGTACTTTTGCTGTGTCCGGGGTGATGCGAAGGCAAAATGCACCGCACCGACCAGCGACACGAAGAAGAAAAAGATCAGAAAGACGAGCCAGATTATAAGAAAGTTTTTTCCTGATTTATGTCTGAATTCCATTCGATCCTCTCTGTCCGTCCCGGCCAGGAGGGGGTATTTTTGTCGGGATTTTTTCCTGGACGGGGACCGCCTGCACCCAATTCAGTGGTCTTTGCTTGATGTAACTTATATTTATCAATTTCACGGGGAAGTCAATACAATTATCGGTATTCATCAGAGAAGCGTTTTTCTGGTCAGTAGTCCTTTCAGGTAGAGTGACTGGGGAATATTGAGGATGTAAGGGTGGTCGGTATCCTGGAAGAGGTGTTCCAGCACCTCGATCCGGCAGTCCGCGTCGGCCGCTGCGTTCAGGCAGGCACATCCTATGTCGTCGAGTGATATATGGTGGGAGCAGGAAAATACCGCGAGATACCCCTCGGGCTTGAGAATACGCAGACCGTCGAGGACGAGGCGCCTATACCCCTTCAATGCCCCACCCTTCGCGTCTTTCGCCTTCGCGAAGGAAGGCGGGTCAAGGACTACGAGGTCGTAGCGCTTGCCTTGCTTTGCCTCGCGGGCAAGGTAAGCGAAGGCGTCGGCCTTCACGGAGACGACGTCCTTCATGCCGTTCAGGCTAACGTTCTCGCGGGCGGCCTCAAGGGCCGCAGCCGATTGGTCGACGAGGGTAACGGACCCGGCACCTTTAGCGGCGGCGTAGAGGCCGAAGCCGCCCGTATTGGAAAAGACGTCGAGTACCCGGTACCCTGCGCCGACGTAAGACGCCACGGTCCCTCTATTTCTCCTCTGGTCGAGATAGAATCCCGTCTTCTGGCTTTCGCGCAGCCGGACCTTAAAGAGGACGCCGCCCTCTTCGATGGTCAGTTCCTCGGGGATCTCCCCGTAGAGGACCCCCTCGGCGCTTCCCAGTCCTTCCTTCTCTCTGGCGCCGGCATCCGACCGCTCGTAGATACCTGCCGGCCTCACCACATCAATGAAGGCGGCAAGGATCTCTCTCCTCAGGCGCTCCATCCCCGCCGTGTTGACCTGGAGGGAGAGAAAACCGTTGTAATAATCGGCAACAAGGCCGGGAAGCCCGTCGGCCTCCGAATGGACGACGCGGAAGGCGTTTGTCGTTTCCCCCAAGACGGCCCGGCGCTGCCAGGCCTTCGCAATCTTCTCCCGGAAGAACTCCTGGTCGATGGGGCGTTTCGTGAAGGAAAGAACCCGGACGGCGATCGTGCTCGTCTGGTTGATGTACCCGACCCCGAGGAATCCCCCCGACGGGGACGACACCCTGATAACCTCACCGCCGCCCACATCCCGGGGCACCGTGACGAGTTCGTTTTCATAGACCCAGGGGAAAAACCGTGCCACTCTTCCCGCGGCCGTCTTGCTTACGATCACTTCTTTCACGACGTTTCGATCTCCCACATGCTTCTTGATCCCTCCCGGTTGTCGAGCGATTCGCCCTCATCCCGGCCAAAGCCCGCTTCCCGGGAAGTCATGCAACTTCATCGATGAATAGGATTGGTATTTCAGACAGATACGGTTGTCAAGGGAAAAACGGCAGTCACTGCCCGCATGCCGAGCAGGCCGGAAAACAACCGGCACAGAGGACGTGGAGGGCGTCGCAGAGGTAAAAGTTCAGGACGGGCCGCCGACAGTTTTCACAGACGAGCGACTCGAGGCCACGGATGGCGGGGTTGACGGGCAGGGAGACGAGGCGCCTTTCCTTGCGCCGCTGCAGCGTAACGTCGAGGATTGTCAACGGCAATTCGACACGCAGAACACTCACCGGCTCGAGGACTATGTCCAGGGCATACTTATCCCTGGCGTCCTGGATCTTCTTCAGATAATCGGCCCGGGTTGCCTCAAGCCGAGACAAGGCCCGGTCCGCCTCTTCCGGGTCATTCTTCTTCTTTAGCAGGCGTCTCTCGATCTCCTGGGCGAGGGTGAGGTAGTACGCCTGGAGACGCCGTAGGTCCCGCTCGAGCCTGCGGTTCAGGTTGTCGATGAATTCCCCGCAGATATCCTGCGCGGCGAGAGAGGCGAGGTCTTGGGCCGTCCGGAGACTGCGGGCCAGCTCCTCCGAAGACACCTCCGGCCCGCCTCGGTCCTTCTCCCGGCCTTCGGCGCCGTATCGGTCGAGGAGATACATAATCTGCGTCTCCATCCCCACCGGCACCGTTCCTGTCTGTTCATTGACCGCCACGGCCAGGAGGCGCTCCATCCGGGTGTCCGCCGTCGCGGTCAGCGAGAAATGTACCACAAGGTAGGATCCTTTGCCCTCCCGCATCTCTTTGATCCGAAATATACCGTTCTGGACCGTGAGGTGTGAGGCAAGGAGCTTTTCGGGGTCCTTGACGGCAAAATTCAGGTCGGGAAACGAAACGGCGCTGAATTTACCTTTCTCCAACGCCAACGGTCCCAGGGATTCGATGAAATCACGGCCGCCGTGGATGAAAGTCAGGGCCTGCCCTTTCTCCCGGGGTATGCGGAAGACATCCATTTCTCCGACCTGGAGTTGCCTCTGAAGAGAAGAGGGAAATAGGACCTGTAATGCACCATCATCACTCTCCTCTACCAGGCAGCCGTGACGGCCGAGCAACTGCGCAAGGAATTTGTGCAGTTCCATCAGACCTTACACCTCGTAATCATCGCCGAAGAGCATTTCGTCCAGGGCCTTCGTTTTTTCATAGGCCTTCTTCGCCGCGATGACTTCGTCCTCGAGGCGGGCGAAGTTTTCCCGCCGCAGCGCTTCGTCTCCTGAGCGGAGCCAGACGTCGAGGATGAGACTGCTGAAATCGCGGTCGGTCTCCAGGTTGCCGAGGATGGTGTCGATCTCGCCGATGACGAGCTCAAACATGTGGATCTTGTCGTCCAGTATCCGCATCATGTAATCCTCGATGCTACCTGCCAGGCAGAGGTTGAAGATGAAGACATCCCGTTCCTGGCCGATCCGGTGAATCCTGCCGATTCGCTGTTCAAGGCGCATGGGATTCCAGGGAATGTCATAGTTGACCATCGTGTTACAGAACTGGATGTTCCGGCCTTCACCGCCGGTTTCGGTGCTGAGCAGAATAGGGACTTCGCGCCTGAATGCCTCGACGGCGGCGTCTTTCTCGTATGTGCTCATAGTTCCGCTAAAAACGGCAAAGGGTAGGCCTCTTTCCCTGAGCAGACCGGCCAGATATGCGAGCGTCCTCTGGTACCGGACAAAGATCAGTTTCTTCTCCCGATTCTGCTCCACCAGGGCAAGGAACTGCCGGCCTTTGGCGGAGTCGTCTATACGGGCCAACCGGGCGTCGAGATCCCTCAACAGGTGGCGGATTGGATGGTCGGCGCCTTCCAGGCGGGCCTGCAGGTGACCAAGGGCATCCCTCAGGGCGAAAGGAGAACTTCCGGCCGCCATCTGGAGGTTTCGGATCGTCAAGAGCTCCGTCGGCCCCTCCTTCTCGTGGAGCAAGCGGGTTAAGGTGCTCAGAAGTTCATACGTTTCCCGCTCCTCTTCCGTCGGTGTCACGTACAGGGTCGTTGCGAAGCGCCTGGGCAGTTTGACGTCGACCATAGAGCGGGTGTTCCGGATCATCACTTCCTTTAGGAGCCTGCGCAGTTGTTCGGGGTTATTCGGCTGCCGGAGATTCCCCCGTTTGACGTAGTCCCTTTTGAAGGCCGCTTCGGTACTGAGGAGGCCGGGCTGGAGGAGAGTGATGAGGTTGTACAGTTCTATCAGGTTGTTCTGGACAGGGGTGGCGCTCAGGAGAAGGAGAAATCGCTTGCGGAGGGCGCCCACGAGGCGATGGTTGAGGGTCTTCTTGTTCCGCAGGTAATGTGCCTCATCGACGACAACGAGGTCGTAATCGATATTGGTGACGACGTCAGAATGCCGCTGGGACTTGGCGGTGTTGATGGAAGCGATCACCAGGTCCTGCTCCCTCCAGAAACGTTCGCTATCCCCTTGGAATGCTTCGTGATCCGGCGTTACGAAGGACAACCCGAACTTGACTGCCATCTCTTCCTGCCACTGGGAAACGAGACTGGGCGGGGTGAGGATGAGTACCTTCCTCGCCAGTCCCCGAAGGAGATATTCTTTGATGACCATACCCGCTTCGATCGTCTTACCCAACCCCACCTCGTCGGCGAGAAGAACCCGTCCCCGGAACCGTTTGAGGACACTGGCGACCGTTTCCACCTGGTACCAATAATGAGTCACCCCCTGGAGTTGGTCAAGACACAGGAGTTCCTCGAAGTCTTTAAGGAGACGCAAGCGGTGGTATGCAAGGCGCAGTCTGTAGTCCGTCAAATCCTCGGGTACGGCGGCAGCGACGTCGGTCACGAGGTCTCCGTCCCCCGACCGAAACCGGATGGTCGGCTCGACCCGGAACTTTCGGGCCTCTTGAAACGGTGATAGGTCGAGACTGGGCAAAACAGGACCGGCTGTCTCCGGCGGAGAGGGGGCGGCCGTTGCCGTAGGTACCTGCTTCTTATCCGGAAATCTGGCAGCTCTGGAGGCAGTGCCGGTGTCGGATGCTTTGAGCATGGCACGAAATCTCTCTGCCTCCTGGTATTCCTTGGACTCCCGGATCCATTCTCGTGCCTGTTTCTTGTATCGATCGATATCCTTGCTTCGCCGGTCCTTGTAACGGGACAAAAATCCTTCCAACAGGGATATTTCGTCGGCGTAACGTTGCAGCCGGAAATAGCAATCGGCCAGGGAGAACATCGTTATGACGTCGTTGGGGTCTTTTTGAACGATTTTTTCCAGGCAGGAGCAAGCGGTCGCGATGTCCGGCTTCGGAATTTCAAGGGCAATCATGGATTTCAGACGTAGGGCGTGGTGCCAGTCCGGCTTCAGGTGAAGGGCCTTCTCGACGTGGAGTCCGGCCTTCTCATAGTCACGTAGACGTAAAGCGTCCACAGCCAGGTCCAAGTTCCACTGTGCGTCGATCAGCTGCGATTGTCTCGCCCGGTCTTGGCGGATTCGCTTTACCCGATCCCGTTTTTTCTGAAGATTCTTCTTGACGGACATACCTTTCCTTGGACCGTGACCTTTCCTGGGTAGATGCTACTCCTTGTCGGATGGTATTCCGTCGGACGGCTAAAGAGGTTTTGTTGTCTCGCAGTCGCCCGGGGGTCGCAGGGCACCTGGACCCTGCGTCAAAATCAACCTCAGCCTTTCTCTTTTCCCTTTCCTTTTCCTTTCCCGCCTTTTCCTTTCCCCTTTTCCTTGTGCGTGTATAAATCGTCGCCCCGCTTCAATGCATGGAATTCCGGAGAGCCCGGTTTGATTCCGAGACTCTTAGCTATGACACCCCACCCTTTCCCTCTGTTCTTCTTGTACACATCGACCACCCGCTCTACAGGCTGGTGGGACATCTCCCCTAACCGGAACGCCATGTATACACCGGCCGGATCATGTATGTTGCTCATGACGGCGCTGATCTGCGCGTCCCCGATGTTGAATCGCGCGGCAAGCCTTGCCCGGAATCCAGACGGATCCAGCGAGGCCTGGGCGTTGAAATCGTTCATCCAGTCAAAATCCCCCGCCACAGCCGGGGATGCAAAGAGAAACAACATAAAAACCATAACCGCCATTCTCAGAGCCTTCATCATTTCCTCCTATTCACGCACAGATAAACGAATCACTTCTTGTCCTACCACCTTCCATGTCCTTTGTCTCCGCCTTCATGTCTCCCCGGAGATTGCCGTTGCTGTGATCCCCCATGACCTTTCTCCCCCCTGGGCTCTAAATCCCGTCCCTGGGGCCGCTCGCCCCTTGGTTCAAGATACCGCTCCTGTGGCTGACGTGGCTGAGATGGCTGTTGAACACTTCGCCCGTGCTCGTGCTGCAACTCTCTTTGGACTGCCGGCTTCTGCCGATATTGCTCCTGCCTTTGCCGTCTCAATTCCTGTCTCTGCTTTGGTGTTTGAGGTTTATAACCCTGGACATTCCAGACTTTTTTCTTCTCCCAATAGCGATTCGCTTGCCAAGTCTTCCAGTTTCTTTGAAGTTCATGGTGTGGAACATATTGGTGGTTCCAAGGATGGCCATGCCAATTATGGGACCTGAAACAATCACGCCATCCCGAATCCACATAAAAGTAGAAGTTTGGAACACCGCCGTAATAAACCCACCCCCGGTCATAATACTGAGAGCGATACCATCGCCCTCCCCATGGACGCCACCACCAACCGCCCCAGAAGAAAAGGTCCACTTCGATATAAGGGACTACATAGACATCAGGGGTGTCGGGTAATACGATAACAGCCGGCGGCCCCGAAAACGAGATAAGAGGCGGCAAACTTATTCCAATGTGGACATCAACATCTGCCGTTGCCCCGACGGGTGAAAAAATCGTCGCTGCCAAAATTATCGCTCCGAAAAGTAGTTTTCTCATTTCGTTACCTCCTATGAGAAAGGACTTCTTTTTTCTGAATCTCCTTCAATGTGTCCTCATACTCGTCCTTGTGCCTTGTCTTAAGAGCTTTTTCAACCAGCAGCTTCGCTTCTTGAAGACGATCCTGCATAAGTAAAGCAACTGCCAGATTGTTCATCGCGTCGGTGTTGTTAGGGTCGAGTGTCAGTACTTTACGGAAAAAATCTTCAGATTTCTTGTAGTTTCCTGTCTTGCAAGCAAGATTCCCGAGATTGAAGTACGGTATCGGCCAGTCTTCGCGTTTCTTGACCGCCAGCAGGTACTCCTTCTCTGCGAGTTCGTAAGCCTTTTTCTGCTCGTAAACATAACCAAGGTCATTATGTTGTTCCGCAGTAAGTGAATCCTCTATCATCACTATCTGGGGAAAGGTACAGGCAGACAGTGAAATTACAAGGAGCCAGATTGCTACCGGTAAACAAGTAAGAAGCTGTTGCCTGTTTTTTGCCATATCTTCTCAAATTCCTCGTAAGGATATTCCTGGGCCGGTTTAAGACCATCATGGACCAAAAACCCCCTATCGGAATATCCATAAACGACCAGGTAATGCATCCTGGATACCACCCAGAATCCCAAATCAACAAGAACGATGACGGGTTTATTGTTGAGGAGAATTTCTTTGATGTCGGCAATGGAGGCACGTCCTATCTTTGTCTGAAACCCCCTTTTTCTGCCGTAGTTCTCCAGGTCCGTTATCAGGGCACCTTTTAATCCGGGAGAATATACCTCTTTCCCGATCGTTTTCTGATCAACATTATCGCCATAGTAGGATAGTACCGAAGAGAGGGCTGCTGGACCGCAATACTGCGTTTCCTGCCTGACAAAAGGCATACCATCTATGATGTACGTTGTACCGGCACCTTCTGCCAGGACGAGAAAGAAGATGATAAGGATATTCAATGCGTTACTTTACTTTATGATGATCCTTTTATCCAAAAGCTTCAAAATAACAATGACCAGGATTATGATTACCAAGACAGCGATGACAAATCCAGCCCCGTCTCCACCTGCCAGAACCCGGTCCGAGGCCTGGGCCACTACCTGGATCTGCTCATCGGACATGCTGCTCAGCTTAGCCTTCACCTCTTCGACAGACAGGCCGTAAGCCTGCAGTTTATCGGCTACAATTTGCATTTCCAGGACTTTCTTAACCTTGTCGATCTCTGCTTCTTTGCCCTTGCCGGCCATCTCAATTGATGACGGCATAGAAGAAATCAAGCCGGCCATGGCCGGAAAACTCACGAAGAAGACAAGATAAGTTGCCATAAACAGCGCTACAACCGGAATTTTAAACTTGTCCAACATATTCGACCATCTCCTCCTTTGCGGTATCGATACTGAGGTGTCAAAAGTGTCTATCAACAGAAATACGCATCGAAATGAAGCATAACGTGCGTCGAAACGCAACAAAATTTTCATGCCTGTAGCGGCATCCACGGATGCCTTCAAGGCGCGGTTCACCCAGATAATCAGAAACGGTATCGACGCCATCTTCAGGCAGATGGCCTTCAATATCTTTCGTAGAGGTAAAGTACTGGGGACAGTATAGATGGAAAGAGGTGTGTGTCCAGGGTTGTAGATATGGACAGGGGGACTCCCGCCTGGTGGGTGAAAACAGCATTTGGGAGGTGAATAGTGATGACATAGCAGTCACGGTTATCGTCATCCAGCAATAGGCAACTTTATCGCATCCCCGTTTTTGAGCAAATCGGGGATAGAAATAGGACGTTCGTGAAATTTAGAGAAATTCAAAGGTCTCGATTATTTTATACTTCGCCATACGTGCAAGAGTGAAAAGTCCCGGGGTTTGATGTGGTTCTAACTCGTCGAAATCGGGGCGTAGGGCCGAGCCAAAGAACACCGATGACAAACCATGTTTACGGTTAGCGTCGGTCGGTGTCAAGAGATTTCCCAGGGGTAGATAGACCCTCCGGGAAGGCACTGCGGTGTCTTTTTAAAGTTCTCCCCCATTATGCCGATGTAAATATCAACCGCAACAGCCGGGGCCGGGCGCAAAACGGCTCCGAAAAGGCGTAAATGATTTCAAGGAGGATACTTAAATATGAAGATGCAAGGGCTGAGGGCAAAACTGATGGTGTGGGGGATAATTCTGTCGGTGATCCCCGTCGTCATCTTGGGGTTGATGACGTATTTTTGGACCGCACGGAGCATGGAAGAGGAGGTGAACAACAAGACCCTCATGCAGGCCAAGAGTTCGGCCCAGATGGTGGACGCCATCATATCAGCAGAAGCCGTCAACATGGCTATACATGCTCGGAGCAAGGAGGTGTTGGAGGCCGTCAAAGAGGCCAACGGCGGTGCGCCGGGGGAAAAGGCGGCCCGTCTGACGAACACAATGGTTCAATGGCAGGCCGTCGCCGGGGATCGCTATGAATTAGTGGTCGTAGCGGACAGAAACGGCGTCATCTTCGCCGACAGCGGGGGGGGAGGGGCCAAGGGCGTAAACATGGCCGATCGTGAGTACTTCAAGCTGGCCATGCAGGGGAAGCCGAGCTTGGACAACGTGGTGATGAACAAAGTAACGGGCAACCCTACCAGCATCGTCTCCCAGCCGGTCGTCGGCGAGGACGGCAGCGCAATCGGCGCTATCGCCGCCACCCTAAAGATTGACCCCATCGCGCAAAAGCTCAACGAGATAAAGCTGGGGAAGACGGGGTATGTGTATGCGATGAACAAACAGGGTCTGTTCATCATGCACCCCGACTCAAAACGGATCTTGAAGACCAATTTAGCCACGGAGAAAGGGATGGAGGCCTTCGCCCAGATCTCCCTCTCCGGGAAAGAAGGGGTAGGGGAATACACGCTCGACGGGGTAAGAAAATTGGCCGGTTTTATCCCGGTGAAGAGCACGGGGTGGGTCGTGGTCGCGGCCGTGAATAAAAACGAGGTCATGTCGATAGCCTACACGATCAGGAACATGATCCTGGGGTGTATCATCATCGTCGTCCTCGCCGCCGGTTGCTTCGCCTTCTTCGGCGCCCGGGCAATCGCCAAGCCGATCCAGGTTGCGGTCGAGAAGACGACGGCGAGTTCCGAGCAGATCGCCTCGGCGAGCGCACAGGTTGCCTCGGCGAGCCAAGCATTAGCGGAAGGCACATCCGAGCAGGCGGCCGCCGTGGAGGAGACGTCTTCCTCCCTGGAAGAGATGTCATCGATGACGAAAACCAACGCGGACAACGCCGCAGCGGCCAACGCCCTCATGACCGAGGCCAAAGAGATCGTCGCCCAGGCGGAGGCCTCCATGGAGAAACTCACGCGGTCGATGGCGGAGGTGAGCAAGGCCAGTGAAGAGACATCGAAGATAGTGAAGACCATCGATGAAATCGCCTTCCAGACGAACCTCCTCGCCCTCAATGCGGCCGTCGAGGCGGCCCGGGCGGGTGAGGCCGGGGCGGGCTTCGCCGTCGTCGCCGAGGAGGTGCGCAATCTCGCGCTCCGGGCGGCACAGGCGGCCAAAGAAACGTCTCTCCTCATCGAGGGTACGGTCGGGAAGGTGAAGGATGGGACGGGGTTGCTGGAGGTGACGAACAAGCAATTCATCGAGGTGGCCAAGAGCGCCCTCAAGGTCGCCGAGTTGGTGGGTGAGATATCGGCCGCCTCCCGCGAACAGGCCCTCGGCATAGAACAGGTCAGCAAGGCGGTGACGGAGATGGAAAGGGTCGTTCAACGGAACGCGGCCTCTGCCGAAGAGTCGGCCTCCGCCGCGCAGGAGATGAGTTCCCAGGCCGCCGTCCTCAAAAAAGAAGTGGTCGAGAACCTGCTGGTCGTGATCGGGGGAGGGAACAACCACGCCGTCGCCCCGGCCGCGATCCCGCAAACAAAAGAGAAACAAGAGTTCGCTTGGACGGAGTAAGACCTTTGAAAAATGACCGCTCATGTCATTCCGACGAAAGTCGGAATCCAGAACCTCTTGAAAATGCTGGATTCCCCCGTATCGGAGCCTGCCCCGTACCCGATACGGGGGGCAGGCTTAAGTCAAGCACGGAATGACGCCGAGGCCATTGAATGACAAATTCAAAGGCCTCGGCGTAATCCTTGTCCCTTCGGGGCCCGGAGCCGAGGAGGCGCCGGGCCCCTTTTTTTCTTATGGGCGCCTTCCCCTTAACGGCCCGACAGTCTCAAGAAAACTCGACAAAGGCCTTTTCTTTCGCCCCACAGACGGGACATTCGTCGGGCAACACCCCGTCGGAGACGTAACCACAGACGGTGCACACATAGTACGTCGTTTCTCTTTCTTCCATCAGGTGGTTCATGGCCTCTTTGTACAGCCGGGCATGTATTTCCTCTACGTCCCGACTCTGACTGAAGTGGATCACGGCCGCCCTGTCTCCCTCCGCTTCGGCGATTTTAATGAACTCGCCGTACGCCGTCTGGGCGACCGATTCCTCGGACTCGAAACTCGCCTTCAGGTTTTCCTCTGTGGATTTCACCTCCCGGAGCAGCTTGAGCGCCCTTTTCGCGTGTATCTCTTCTGAAAAAGCGACGACGGAGAACAGGCTCGCGACCTGGCGGTAGCCCTCCTGTGCCGCCTTTTCCGCGTATATCTTCAGCCTGACCGCCGCCTTTGCCTCGCCCGTGTACGCCTGGTGGAGCGCATCTTTTACTGTCGTCATGGCATCTATCCCTCCTCCGGAGAAAATTCTTCTTTCCCTGAACCGCAGATAGGACACGTCCAGTCGTCGGGAAGTTCTTCGAACGGCGTTCCCGGGGGGATATTACCGTCCGGGTCGCCGGCGGCAGGGTCATACACGTAACCGCACACATTGCACACGTACTTTTTCATCTCCCACTCCTTCTCAAGCGTTTAGTATATCGGCCAATTTCTCCCCCAACTCCCGGCAGGCGGCAAGGTCGGAAGTAGTCGGGACGTGCCTGACCCGCAGGGGTTCCAACGGCAACGCCGCCTTCATCTCCTTGAGGACCTCGTTTACCTGGAGGGTGCCCTCGCCGCTCCACCCGTAAGAACCGAAGGCGGCGCCGACGACGTTCAGCGGCCGCAGGCCCTTCAAGTAAGTGAGGACGTCTGCTACCTTGGGGAGCATGTTGTTGTTCAGGGTGGATGTGCCGACGACGAGGGCCGCCGCGTCGAGCATCTCGTATGCGATATCGCTGCGGTGGAACGCGTCGACGGCCATGACCTTGGCCGGGACGCCCCGGGATGAAAGTCCCTCGCCGATGTAACGGGCCATTTTCTCCGTGCTGTGCCACATGGTGCCGTAGACTACCACCGCCTTCTTCGCCCGCTTCTGCTGGGCCCACCGGCGATAACGTTCTACGATCCATCCGGGGTTCCGGCGCCATACGGGGCCGTGGTCCGGGGCGATCACATCGAAGCTCAGGCCCGCCGAGTCTACCCTGGCAAGGAGCTTGGTCATCAGTCCCGCATAAGGGAGAAGAATGTTAGCAAAGTACGTAGCCGCCTCGTATTCGAGGACGGCGGTGTCGACCTCGTCGGCGAAGCGCTCATGGGAGGCCAGGTGCATACCGAAGGCGTCATGGGAAAACAGGAGTTTCTCCTCCTGGAGGTAGGTGAACATGCTGTCGGGCCAATGCAACATCCGCGTCTCCATGAAGGATAAGGTCATGTTGCCGAGGGAGACCGACCGGCCGTCGGCGACGGCTGTGATCCCCGTCGAGAGGGAAGGCGAAAGTTCGGCCAAGGTTTTGACCCCCATAGGAGAGGCGTACACCTCCCGGGGCCGAATTTCTTCTATCACCTCCGCCAGACAACCGGAATGGTCCATCTCGGAATGGTTGGAGACGACGACCTCGACCTTCCGGGGGTCTATGACTGAGGCAACGCGGGAGAGAAACTCTTCCTTGAAAGGCTTCTTCACTGTGTCGACGAGGGTTACCCTGTCGGCAAGGATCAGATAGGCGTTGTACGAAGAGCCCCGCCGCGTCGTGTAACCGTGAAAGTCGCGGAGCGTCCAGTCGACGGCGCCTACCCAGTAAACTCTTTCCGTGATGGGAATCGCACGATACGCTTCGGCCATGGTACATCCTCCTTCCCGAGATATTCGACCGGTCTGTCCTTACGGCCTCGTAAAAACCCGCGGCCGGTTTCGACGCCGGGTCATAAAGAACCCGGCCCTGTCTCTCTCCAAGTCATTCCTGCATCTATGCCGCTTGAATAAGGTTTCTACCACAGGCCACAAGAAAGTTCAACGCAAATGTTGGTCATTCTACAGTTATTTTAACCAGTTAGAACTGAAGGTGTTTTACGAAGGGTCACAGATAATCGGAAAATCTCCGAGGGCAGTGAAAATCAGGCGTCGCTATGGCTGTATCATCGCGAGGATGAAAAAGGATTCGTAGGCTGTGTGCCCCGTTCCTCGCAACCGGGTCATTACAAGCAAATTCCCGCCTTCGCGGCAAGCCCGGAAATGACTCCCCGTCCTCTTCCGGGATTTCGGTTCTGGACGCTCACCCACTCAACCAGTTTTTTCAAGGGTCTTCCCGACTCCACTTCCTCGAGGGCGGTCTGAACGCCGTCCCTGAGCGAAAGAGACTTGCCGGCAAGCCACAATATGATGCCGGCATTGAAAGCCACAATGTCCGTCCGCGATTTCTTTCCCCTTCCCGCAAGGGTTCTTAGTGCGTCCACCGATTCATCCGCCACGCCTTCCATCGGCCGGATATCCTCATAGCTCCCCCTTGTCAGTCCCGCATCTTCCGGGTATAGTTCCAGGTACTCCACGTCGCCATCTTCTTTCAGAAGGCCGAGCCTTGACTTCCCCAGGGTCGATAGTTCATCCATCCCCCTGTCCCCCTTCTCGTCCCAGCCGTGGTATACGACCGCTTTACGGTACCCAATCCGCCGCATTACCTCGATCGTCGGTTCTATCTGACCCGGAGACCCAACACCGCGGGCTCCCAGGGACGGCAGCGCCGGATTGGCGAGGGACGCGGCGATATTCAGTGTCGTCCCGAACCGTATCTGCGAGAGGACCCTCCCCAAACCCCCGGGATGAACCTTCGGACTCATACCGTTGAAGAGGCCGAGACCGCATATTTCGACCGACCGCGACACTATACCCACATCACAATCTACGTCAACGCCAAGGGCCCGACACAGGTCCACGGTGCCGCATCGGGAGGTTATCGCCGCCGCGCCGTGTCTCGCGAGACGGACGCCCTTGCTCGCGGCGACTATTGCGGAAAGGGTGCTTATATTGAAGGTTTTCAGAGAATCCATCCCCGTCCCGCAGTTATCGACAAGGGTGTCTCTATCGATCTTTACCTTGTTTGTGTCGAGGTTATAGATCGCATCGAAGCACCCCGCGATTTCCTCGACGGTTTCTCCTTTCATCCTCAGCGCTGCCAGAAAAGCGCCCTTTTGCAGATCCGGCTGATCCCCGAAGAGGATGTCCGAAAAGGCCTCCCTGACTGTCTCCCGGGAGAGATTTTCCCTTGCCATCAGCGAAATTATGAGCATTCCGAAGTGTTTCAATTTTTGCTCTTCCATCGCGGCGTTCTCCTTCCTCAAAATCTATCGATGATCACTTTTTTCGTTTCATGCTTCTCCAGCATTTCCATGCCTTTCACGATATCGGTCAGGGGGATCCTGCGTGTGTTCAAAAAAGAGACGTCTACACCGCCTCCCGCGAGCATGCCAAGCGCCCTGTCAAAGTCTTTTTTGTTACATCCGTACGACCCTGCGAGGGTGATTTCCCGGTAATGCAGTCTGTTTATATCGACCGGGATGAGGGGTTTTTCGCCGTCTGTCCCTGAAAACAACGACACGCATCCGCCTGGCTTCATCACGTCCCAGAAGGGCCATGAAAGCCCCCCGCTGCATGCCGGGATGACCAGATCGATCTCGCCGGCAATTTTCATTTCCCTCAATCTTTCCGTAACGTTTGCCCTCGATACATCGAGCGGCATAACACCTTCCGGCAACTCGCCGGCAAGCCTCCGGGGGTCGCGGTCGGCCATTATCACACAGTCCCAGCCTTCCGACTGCAGTAGGGCCGCAAACAGACTTCCCATGGCGCCGGCCCCGACGATGAGCGCCGCACCCTTGCTTATTTGCTTGAACTTGTCCGTGGCGCTCAAACAACACGCCAGCGGTTCCGCCAGGACGGCATCCTCATTTTTGAGGTGGAGCGGGATGGGAACGAGGGACTTCGTCTCCTCTTCCGCGAAGGGAATTATCGTCTGAAAAAAACCGTCTTTATTGAAGCCGTAAATGTGGAGCGCTCCGCAGCGTCCGGTATGACCGCTCTTACAGGCGTTACAGGCGCCGCAGTAAGAGCCGGGGTAGACAGCCACCCTGACTCCCGCCTTGAACAGGGGGTTTTCACTTTCTACGATCACACCGACCCCTTCGTGACCCAACACCCGCGGATATACGAGATCCTTGTGTCCTCTCCGCACCATCTTGATATCCGTTCTGCATATGGCCACCGCCTCCATAGCAACGAGGACGCCCCCGGGAGGAAGTGAAGGCCGGCTGGTTTGGACCACCGCAAGCGCCCCGATTTGTTTCAGCAAAGCCCTTTTCATTTTCGATTCACTCCATAAAAAAAGCCGCTTGAAACACACACAGCATGTGTTCCAGGCGGCTTTTGGCATCACCTAACCTGTTGACCGGTCAGGCAGGTCTTCTGGCTCTCCCCGTCACCGCTCGCCTTCCCGGCCTGTAATCACAGCCAGTGACTTTTCACCCGAAACCAAGGCGGCTCCGGGGCTTTGCGGCAACATCACTGCACCCGTTTGAATGGGGTCGGGGATCACAGCATCGGCCTCAATGCGGTGGATTCACGCCACCTTCCCTTTTTCACCCTCATGCCAGGGCACCTGACCGTTATGCGCCCTTAAGAATCACGTTTACCGGTAATTGTCAAGGTTGACGCCCTCGTAAAAAGTCCAAAAACGTCATGCCGGACTTGATCCGGCATCCAGAACATATTGAATATACTGGGTTCCGGCGTTCGCCGGAATGACGGACGATGGTCTTTCCCGACGTTTTGCTTGACGCCCGCCGAAAGCCCCCCTATACTCAATTACCAAAAAAGGAAATTCCTGTCAGTTTTTTGCCAGTTATAACCCCTTCCGGGAAGGAAGTTCCTGTCAATCACGTCGGTTTATGCCGTTTGGGCGCGGTAAAGCGGGCGAGGCGCGAAGCGTCGAGTAACGGTTACTGAAGGGATGGAGAAAGGATCATGACGTCACAGCAGAAAAAGTGGCTTGTTCGCGGGGTTGTCGTTCTGGCAATCGGCGCTGCCGCCGCATTCGCCTGGCAGCGCTTCGGTCCAAGGGAGGATGAGGGGCTGGTCAGCGGCAACGGGCGGATCGAGGCCACCGAGATCGACGTCGCCGCCAAGAATGCTGGCAGGGTCAAGGAAGTCCTGGTGAGGGAGGGCGATTTCGTCAAGGCCGGGCAGGTGGTGGCCCTGATGGATACCGACGTCCTCGAGGCGGAGCTGCGGGAGGCCGAGGCCAAACTGGAGCAGGCGCGCAGCGACGCGGCGACGGCCCGCAGTCAACTGGCACAGCGGGAAAGCGAAAAAGTGGCGGCGCTCGCGGTCGTCAGCCAGCGGGAGGCTGAGCTGAGCGTAGCCAAGAAACGCCTTGCCCGTACATCGGCGTTGGCCGCCGAGGGCGCAACCTCTCAGCAGGAGGTGGACGACGACTGGGCCAGTGTCCAGAGCGGCCAGGCCGCGCTGAACGCCGCGCGTGCGAACGTTGCCGCGGCGGAGGCGGCTATCGCGACGGCGCGGGAGCAGGTCGCCAGCAAGGTATCCTTCATCAATGCAGTCCAGGCCACGATCGAGCGGATCCAGGCCGACATAAAGGACAGCGCCCTCAAATCCCCCCGTGACGGCCGGGTCCAATACCGGGTGGCGCAACCCGGCGAAGTGGTAGGCCCCGGCGGCCGGGTGTTGAGCCTGGTCGACCTGAGCGACGTCTACATGACCTTCTTCCTCCCCACGGTAGCCGTTGGGAAGGTCGCCCTGGGAACGGAGGTGCGCCTTGTCCTGGACGCCGCCCCGGACCATCCCATCCCCGCCAAGGTGTCGTTCGTTTCCGACGTGGCCCAGTTCACCCCCAAGACCGTGGAGACGGCCAGTGAAAGGGAGAAGCTGATGTTCCGCGTCCGGGCCCAAATCCCCGTCGAGCTGCTGCAGAAGTACATCACCCAGGTCAAGACGGGGCTGCCCGGCGTGGCCTATGTGAAACTGGACCCCCATAAGGACTGGCCTCCCCGCCTGCAGGAAAGATTGGTGAAATGAGCGCATGGGATCGAGCGGTCAACGGCTCGGGCGCCGCGTCCGTGCCCGTGGCACGGCTGCAGGGGGTCGGCTTACGCTACGGCAAGACCCAGGCCCTTGACGACATCTCCCTGGATCTGCCGTCCGGTTGCATGGTCGGTTTTATCGGACCCGACGGGGTGGGAAAGTCGAGCCTCTTTTCTCTCGTCGCCGGCGCCCGGGCGATCCAGACAGGCAAGGTCGAGGTGCTTGGCGGTGACATGGCCGTTGCAGAGCATCGCCGCTGGGTCTGTCCGAAGATCGCCTACATGCCCCAGGGTCTGGGAAAAAACCTCTATCCGACCCTGTCGGTCCGCGAAAACGCCGACTTCTTCGGACGCCTGTTCGGCCACGAACGGAGCGAGCGGGAACGGCGTATCAGTCGGTTGCTGTCCGCAACGGGGCTCGCCCCCTTCGTCGACCGGCCGGCGGGCAAGCTCTCCGGCGGCATGAAACAGAAATTGGGTCTCTGCTGCGCCCTGATCCACGACCCCGACCTGCTGATCCTCGACGAGCCGACTACGGGCGTCGACCCCCTTTCCCGCCGGCAGTTTTGGGAACTCATCGACCGCATCCGCGCCGGGCAACCCGGCATGAGCGTGATGGTGGCAACCGCCTACATGGAGGAGGCCGCCCGCTTCGACTGGCTCGTTGCCATGAACGGCGGGCGGGTGCTGGCCACGGGGACACCGCAGGAGCTACTGACGCAGACCGGCACCTCCACCCTGGAGGAGGCCTTCATCGCTCTCCTGCCACCCTCCGCAAGGGAGGGCTACCGGCCCGTTGTCATCCCACCTCGGGAGACGAACATCGCCGGAGAGACCGCCATCGAGGCCCACAACCTCACCATGCGCTTCGGCGACTTCACCGCCGTCGATCACGTGAACTTCCGGATCGGGCGGGGGGAGATCTTCGGTTTTCTGGGCTCCAACGGCTGCGGCAAGACCACGACGATGAAGATGCTCACCGGACTCCTGCCGGCCAGCGAAGGGGAGGCCTGGCTTTTCGGCCGTCCGGTGGACCCGAAGGACATCGATACCCGGCGGCGGGTCGGCTACATGACCCAGTCCTTCTCCCTCTACAGTGAGTTGACGGTGCGGCAGAACCTCGTTCTCCATGCCCGCCTCTTCCAGATGCCGGAAGACCGGATCCCGGCGCGGGTGGAGGAGATGGCCCGCCGTTTCGGCCTCGAAGAGGTCATGGACAGCCTTCCCGACGCCCTTCCGCTGGGGCACAGACAACGATTATCCCTGGCGGTGGCCATGATCCACGGGCCGGAGATGCTGATCCTCGACGAGCCGACCTCCGGGGTGGACCCTGTCGCCCGTGACGCCTTCTGGCAGATAATGATCGACCTCGCCCGTCGCGACAAGGTGACCATATTCATCTCCACCCACTTCATGAACGAAGCCGAACGCTGTGACCGGATTTCCCTGATGCACGCCGGACGGGTGCTGGTGAGCGATGCGCCGGCGGCGTTGGTCGCGAAGCGCGGGGCGAAAACGCTGGAGGAGGCCTTCATCGGCTATCTTGAAGAGGCGGCCGGTGAGGCTGCGGAGGGAACCGGGAAGGAAGAGGAAACGGCAGAGGCCTTTTCCAACGCCCCGGCGAGGGAGGAAACAAGGCAGGCAACCGCCGCGCGGGACCGATTGGTCGGCCTGCGCCGTCTTTTCAGCTACAACTGGCGCGAGACACTCGAGCTGCGGCGAGACCCGGTCCGCCTGACGCTTGCCCTCTTGGGAAGCGTCATTCTCATGTTCGTCATGGGCTACGGCATCAACATGGACGTGGAGGACCTCTCCTTCGCGGTGCTCGACCGGGACCAGACGACTCTCAGCCGCGACTACACCCTCAACCTCACCGGTTCCCGCTACTTTCGTGAGCGGCCGCCCATCAAGGACTATGAAGACCTGGACCGGCGGATGCGTGCCGGCGAACTCAGCCTGGCAATAGAGATACCACCGGGCTTCGGGCGCGACCTACGTCGGGGGGCGCCCGTTACCGTCGGCGCCTGGATCGACGGGGCCATGCCGACCCGTGCCGAGACGGTGCGCGGCTACGTGCAGGGGATGCACAACAAGTGGCTCGCGAACATCACGCGCCAAGTCCTCGGCCGCTCGGCGACGGTGGGGGCGGCCACGATCGAGATACGCTTCCGCTACAACCCGGACGTCAAGAGCCTGCCCGCCATGGTGCCGGCGGTGATCCCGCTCTTACTCCTGATGATACCGGCCATGCTGACCACGCTCTCGGTCGTGCGGGAGAAGGAGCTGGGCTCCATCATCAACTTCTACGTCACCCCCGTGACCCGGATCGAGTTCCTCCTGGGTAAGCAGATCCCATATGTCATCCTGGCGCTGCTCAACTTCCTTCTCCTCACCGCCCTGGCGATCTTTCTGTTCCGCGTGCCCCTGAAAGGGAGCTTCCTCGCGCTCTGCACCGCAGCGTTCTTGTACGTCGTAATCGCTACCGCCTTCGGGCTCGTGATCTCGGCCTTCATGCGCAGTCAGATCGCCGCCCTGTTCGGCACGGCCTTGCTGACTATCCTGCCGGCGGTCCAGTTTTCCGGGATGACCGACCCCGTCTCCTCGCTGGAGGGAATGGGCGCCTTCATCGGCCGGATATATCCGACGACCCACTTCCTGACCATCGCCCGGGGCACCTTCTCCAAGGGGCTTGGTTTCGGCGACCTCCATGCCTCTTTCATCCCCCTGCTGCTGGCGATTCCCATCATCATCGGCCTGGGGGTAACACTGCTGCGAAAACAGGAATCCTGACCATGCACGCCTCCAACATCTTCCACCTCGGGGTCAAAGAGCTGCGAAGCCTGATGCGCGACCCCGTGATGCTCTTCCTGATTTTCTTCGCCTTCACCTTCGCGATCTATACCGGCGCGACGGCCCTTCCCGAGACACTCCACAAGGCCCCCATCGCGTTCGTGGACGAAGACCGTTCGCCGCTCTCGGCACGCATCATCGATGCCTTCTATCCGCCCTACTTCATGCCCCCCAAGATGATCACACGGGCGGAAATGGATGCCCGGATGGACGCCGGCCTCGACACCTTTGCGGTCAACATCCCCCCCGACTTCCAGCGCGACGTCCTTGCCGGCCGCTCACCGGCGATCCAGCTAAACGTCGATGCCACCCGGATGAGCCAGGCCTTCACCGGGAGCGGTTACATCCAGACGATAATCGACGGGGAGGTCTCCAGCTTCCTCCAGGGGTATCGCGCCTACCAGGCCCCTCCTGTGGACCTGGCCCTGCGGGCGCGATTCAACCCAGAGCTGAATAGGATATGGTTTGGGGCGGTCATGAAGATCATCGATAACGTGACCCTACTCTCGATCATCCTCACCGGCGCCGCGTTGCTCCGGGAGCGGGAGCACGGGACCGTGGAGCATCTGCTGGTCATGCCGGTGACCCCCTTCGAGATAATGACCGGCAAGGTATGGGCTATGGCGCTCGTCGTGCTCGCTGCCACGGCCTTCTCGCTGCTCTTCATCGTCCAGGGGCTGCTCAGGGTTCCGATCGAAGGCTCGGTTGCCCTGTTCCTGGTCGGGACGACGCTCCACCTATTTGCGACGACGTCCCTGGGCATCTTCCTGGGCACCTTCGCCCGCTCCATGCCCCAGTTCGGCCTCTTGATGATGCTCGTGCTCCTGCCCCTGCAGATCCTCTCGGGAAGCACCACACCCCGGGAGAGTATGCCGGAGTTCATCCAGGTCGTGATGCTGGGGGCGCCGAACACCCATTTCGTCATGTTCGCCCAGGCGATCCTGTACCGCGGGGCAGGAATTTCGGTCGTCTGGCCGCAGTTCCTCTTCCTGGCCCTCATCGGCTCCATCCTCTTTGGCCTGTCGCTCGCCCGCTTCCGCAAGACCCTGGCGACGATGGCCTGAGGGCTATACGCGGCGACGGCCTTGGGGACGGCGTCGAGGCCGGGACAAGGCACGGCCCGCCGTTAAAATCTCTCGTATTATTTCAGCAGCTTAACGATAGTTTTGCCGAACTGCTCCGCCGCATGGGGGCCCGATGCCGTCACGACCTTCCCGTCGACCTCAACGTCCTTCCCCGTGTAGATAGCCCCTTTTGCCTTCAATGCCTTCGCCTCGGTGCTATAGACCGTCGCTTTCTTTCCCTTGAGGACCCCCGCTTCGGACAGAACCCGCGGCGCGATGCATATCGCCCCCACGAGCTTCCCCCGGTTATACGCATCCTGGGCGATCTTCAACGCGACGGGATTGTTGAAGTATTCTGCCGCCCCGGTACCGCCGACGAAGATGACCGCGTCGAAATCATTCACGTTTACGTCCTTTATGAGGACATCCGGCTTGACCTTCGCGCCGAGCATCCCGGTAGCGGTGTCGAGGGAAGAAGAGGCGATCGTCACCTTGACCCCTTTGTTCTCCAGTATTTCTTTCGGCTTCAGGAGCTCTTCGTCCCTGAAGTCCTGAGAGGCAATGACCATCAATGCCTTTTTCCCTTCCGCCGCATAGGCCGCGGAGATCACGGCTACGAACAGTAAAACGCAGACGATGATTTTTCTCTTCATTTCCGATCAACCTCCTTATGCTTTATTTTCGCGCTTAAATCGTGACAATCCCCGTCAAAGGCTGCGATGCCAAAAAAATCACTTGCCGACGCAGAAAGACGCGAAGATCCGGTCTAAGATGTCTTCGCTTGTTGTCTCTCCGGTTATTTCACCTAGGCACCGCAAGGCATCCCTGATGTCCTGGGCGGCGAACTCCGGCGAGAGGCCCGAAGCCAGGCTCTCCCCGGCTTGTGCGAGGAATTCGGCTGTCCTTTCGAATGCGTCCTTGTGGCGCACGTTACAGAGGACCTCTTCCCCGCGTCCCATCTCTTCTCCATCGAGGACGGTCTCTAATATCCTTTTTTTCAGGTCTTCTATTCCGCTGCCGAACTTCGCCGAGATCATGAGAGGTCTTGGCCCCGGAAAGACCCCTTCGACGTCCGCCCGGCCGAGGCGCTGCGGCAGGTCGCTCTTGTTGACCGCTACAATGACTTTTTTCCCCTTCAACCCCTCCAGTATCCGGATGTCGTCGGAGGAAAGACCCTCGCTCCCGTCCAGGAGGAAGACGACGGCGTCCGCCCGCGCGACCCTTTCCCAGACCCGGCCTATGCCTTCCTCTTCGATCACGTCTCCGGCCTCCCTGATGCCCGCCGTGTCTGCCAGGCGAACGGCCACGCCGCCGACCTGTATCTCCTCTTCGATGAAATCCCTCGTGGTGCCGGGGATGGGTGTCACGATAGCCCTTTCCTCCCCGAGAAGCCGATTCAGGAGGCTCGACTTCCCCACATTGGGCCTTCCGGCGATCACGACGTGAATGCCCTCACGGTAGAGACGCCCTTCGTCATAAGTAGCGAGCAATCTTGCGATTTCCGCTGCTACGGCTCCTATCTTTCCCGCCGCCTCGGACGGCGGCTCCGTCTCTATGTTCTCCTCAGGGAAATCCACGGCCGCTTCCAGCATGGCCAGTTGCTCCTCCAGTACCGCCCGCATCTCTTTGACCTTTTCGGCAAGGCCGCCCTTGAGCTGGGCGATGGCGACTTCCCGGGCCTTCGCCGCCCTCGCGGCGACGAGGTCGGCAACGGCTTCCGCCTGGGAGAGGTCCATCCGGCCGTTGAGAAAAGCCCGGCGGGTGAACTCTCCCGGTTCCGCGGGCCTGGCCCCGGCCTTCAACACCTCCTCGAGCACCGCCCGCAGAACGGCGGGGCTGCCATGACAATGTATTTCCAGGGTATCTTCGCCGGTGTAGGAATGGGGCGCCCGCATCAGGACGACCAGGGCCTCGTCGAGGACGGCCCCGCTCTCTCGGGCCAGGACATCGCCGTGATAGAAATGGTGGGTAGCAAAGGGACAGGGCCGTTTTCCGGGCCGGAAGAGCAGACGCCCGACTTCTTCCGCTTTCGGGCCGCTCACCCGGATGACGCCGATACCCCCCGCCCCCGGCGGCGTGGCGACGGCCGCGATCGTGTCTTCTTTCCCGGTCGAAACCGCGCGGATGAGGCTTACTCCTTCTTTTTCGGCAGGATTATGATCTTCCTGTACATCCCCTCGCCCCTGCTCTTTGTGGTAAGGGCTTCGTCGTCCTTCAGGGCAATATGGATGACCCTGCGGTCGCGGGCGCTCAGGTGGTTGACCGTTATCGGTTTCTTCGACTTTTTGACCTTCTGCCCCAGCTTCTGCGCCAGCGCTACCAGGTATTCGTCCCTTCGGTCCCGGTAGTCTTCCGTGTCGAGGACTATCATCCTCCTGTCCCTGCCCGGTTTTCCGACCGCTTTATTGAGGATGTACTGTATGGCGTCGAGGGTCTGGCCACCCTTGCCGATGAGCAGCCCGGAGCCGTCTCCCTTGATGTTCAACGTGACGGCCTCGTCCGTTTCTTCGACGGTCACAGGGAAATCCATCCCCATCCGCGAAAGAATCCCTGTCAGGATCTCCCGCGCCTTTTCCGCCGTATCCCCCGTTTCCGTTGTCTTTTCAGAGGGTTTCTCCGGCGTAGCCTCCGCCGTTTCTTTTGCCGCCTCCGTCCCCATCTCGAAGGTCAGGAGGCTCGCCCGGATGCGGGCCTTTTTCGTTCCCACGAGGCCCAGCAGCCCGGAAGACCCCTCCGACAGGATTTCGATGTTCAGCTTCTCGCGGGGCACGTTGAATTCCCTGCAGGCATTCTGTATCGCCTCGTCAATGTTCTTTCCTTCGACCTCAAGGGCATTCATCTGAAACACCTCGTTAGATCAATTTCTTGTTGATGTAATACTGCTGGCCGATACTCAGGATGTTGTTGAACAACCAGTAGATGACCAACCCGGAGGGAAAATTCAGGAACAGGAAGGTGAAGATGATCGGCATGATCAACATGACCTTCTGTTGCATCGGGTCGCCTGCGGTGGGGGTCATCTTCTGCTGCCAAAACATGGTCGCCCCCATGATGATCGGTGTGATGTAATAGGGGTCCTTCGCCGAAAGGTCTTGAATCCACCAGACGAAGGGTTGATGACGGAGCTCGATGGAATAGAGTAGCGCCTTGTAGAGCCCGAAAAATACTGGGATTTGGATGAGTATCGGCAGACACCCGCCCAGAGGGTTGATCTTGTATGTCTTGTAGAGCTGCATGACCTCCTGGTTGAGGCGCTGCTTGTCGTCCTTGTATTTCGTCCTCAGCTCATTGATCAGGGGCTGCAGTTTCTGCATGTCCTTCATCGATTTGTAGCTCTTGTTGCCCAGGGGCCAGAAAATGACCTTGATCACGGCCGTCAGGATGAGGATGGCCACTCCGTAATTATTGACGAACTTGTAAAGAAAGTTAAGGGCAATCAGGAGGGGCAATGCCAACCATTTGATCCAGGAGCCGAAGTCGATGGCGTTTTCGAGGCCTACGCCTTCCGCTGCCAGGGCCTTGTGTTCTTTAGGGCCGAGGTAGAGAGAATAGCCGAAGACGGCAGCCTGACCCGTCGGGACGATGTTGGCCGGACCTTCCAGGGCGACGGTCACCTGGTTGGAAGCGTCCTTTGCTGTTATGAGGCCTGTCAGCGACGGTTGCTTCGGGATCAACGCCGCGATGAAATACTTGCTCTCGAAGCCTCCCCAGGAAACAGGCGGAGGGAAGACCTTCCGGGCCTCCATCTTACTGACGGTCACGGTCTCCACGTCGTCCTTGATGCTGTAAACCGGACCCGCATGGCCGTAACTATCCTCAACAGCCTTGGGGTCGACGTATTGGTTCCAGGACAATTGCGCCTTTTCGTTCAGGTTGGCGGCCGTGGGATTGAAGACCCGGACCTCAAGGTCGACATGATACCGGTCTGCGTAGAAGATGAATGTCTTTTCGACCTGCACCCCCTCCGGCGTGGCAAGGGAGAAGTTCAGCCTGCCACTTTCGCCCGCCTGCGCGAGCACGACGGAGTCGGCATCCGCCCTGTACACGCTGTCGGGGGCGATGTTTACGCTCGAATCGACGAAGGAAACAGCAAGCGGCGGGGCCATCCCTTCTTTGACCTCCACAAGGTCTACTAGGTCCGAGTTCTCGTCCAGGGTCTTGCGGTAGGATTTCAGCTTGAAGGATTTCAGGCCGGCCCCTTTTGTCGTGAAAATTGCCACATACAGAGGCGTTTCAACCCTGACTTCCCGGGCAGGCATTGAGACGACGGCATGGCGAGGGGCCTTCGCCGGGGCGGGGGTTATCGCCGCGACCGGCTGAGACTTTGCCTGCGTCTGCTGAGGGGCGACCTGCCCTTCCTTCGAGGAGGACGTAGTCGGTTGTTGCGGCGCCGGCTTGACAAAAAAGTACTGAAAAACCAGGACAACGGCGAAGGATAGAACGATGGCAAGGACTGTCTTTTTATCCATTAAGCTGCCTCCAGATTCCCCGCTGCATGGACTACCTTACGGGGTCATACCCGCCCTGGCTGAGAGGATGACACCGGAGCAACCTCGTCAGGCCGCGGTAGAGACCCTTCAGAAAACCGTATCGCGCGACGGCCTGAATCGTGTACTCCGAACAGGATGGATAAAATCGGCAGCACGGTGAAAAAAGGGGAGATAAAACGAGTTGATAGCCTTTTATCAGAAAAATGGTGATCTTCGCGAGCATCTTCATCTGTATCAATCGGCCGCTCCTGCCATGAGGAGGGTCTCCAGCTCCCGCCTTACTTCGTCGTACTTTTTCGTCGAGGTGTCTTTCCTTGCAACGATGACGACATCCTGTCCGGGCGGGAGCCTGTCTTTGTTCAACCTAAAAAATTCCCTCAAAAGGCGCTTGATGCGGTTTCTCTTCACCGCTTCGCCGACCTTTTTGCTGACCGTTACCCCGAGCCTCGGGATGCCGGACTCATTGGGGTGCAAAAAAACGATGAAATTTGCAGAGGAAAGCCGCTTTCCTCTGTCGTAGGCGGCGGAAAAGTCTTTTCTCTTCAGTATCCTTTCGCTCTTCCTGAAAGAGTGTCTTTTCATCTTCCCCGCAGACCGGGCTTTCTTAAAATCACCATGCCCTACCTGCCGGCTTCCGCCCGTCCCCGGAACGCGCCCTACACGGTCAATCGCTTGCGCCCCTTTGCCCGCCTTCTACTCAGGACCAATCTTCCCCCCCTGGTCGCCATCCTCACGAGAAAACCATGGGTCCTCTTTCTCTTTATGTTACTGGTGTTCCTTAAAGTCTTCTTCATAACGTCGATCCTGTCGATCCTATTGAAAGTTGAAGCAGTCTTCTAAACCATAGTCGCCGGAGTTTGTCAAGGAATTATTGAAAATTTCGTTATCGCACCCGTCACCTCCGGCATTCCGGCAACCGAACTGCCGCCTTTCTTTTTATCAGGACACATCCTCGTCTTCTATGTCTCCGCACTATCCTGATTCGGCGTCCAAGAAAAACTCTATACCAATATAATTACTTCTTGACATAAGTTTAATATATAGATTAAAAAAGCATACATTGAGTATAAAAACACTTTTATGATTTTTTTAAGAACCTTGAGCGGGTGAAGAAAAGGAGGGTGAGATTATGTTTTTGAAAGAGAAATGCGACCTATGCGGTGATTGTCTTGTCAATTGTAAATATCTAACTTATGACAAGGAATCCGCCGGTGCGGAGATAAGACGCCTGATTAATGGGGAGAAAGCAGAGATTCTTTCTTCCTGTATTACCTGCTGCGCCTGCAATGAATATTGTCCTACAGGGGCAAATCCTTTCGATCTGATAAACGAACTCCAGGAAAGGTACTTCGCTTTTTTTGTTCCCAAAACCTCCTGGGATTTTTACAACAGTGTTATCGCCTCACCGGGCCGAGTAACAGAGGGGGATCCCGACAAACCGGCATTGTCACTTTGCGTTATGCCCCCGGTTCTTCCAAAAGATCTGATAAGTGGTCGTATGTTTGAGGGTTTAACCCTTGCACAAGGCGGGGATTATTTTTGCTGGTTTGGTTACGTCCATTTCGGAACGGAAACCCCGGTTAGAAAAAATGCTCAAAAATTCGTTGATGCGATTGCGAGCCTTAATCGTCGCGAAGTTGTCTTCCTTCATGATGACTGCTATGCCATGATCAAGAGCAAAGCGCCGGAATACGGAATTCCCGTACCCTTCAAGCCAATCCATATTCTCGAATATATCGCCGACTACCTAAAAGACCATGAATCGGAAATCAAAAAGCTTAGTATGCGGGTAGCTTACCAGCGGCCCTGCGCATCAAGATATACTCCTGAAAAGGAAAAGTTGGTTCAAGAGATATTCGATTTAGTCGGTGTAAAATGGGTTGACCAAAAGTATAAAGGGGTCGACTCGCTATGCTGCGGTGTCCTGACTTTAAATGCAGACCCGGAAAGAGGACGGGCTATCATGAACAGGAATTTGTCAGACATGGAGGAGCATGGAGCGGAGGGGGTGGTCTTCCTGTGCCCTGTTTGCCAGTACGGACTCTCCGAACAGGCTGCGCAACGAGGGATGAGGCCGATCCACATCATCGACCTCGCCAAATTGGCATTAGGGGAAATTCTTTAGGGCTCATTGCATCGAAGCTTCACCCGTTTTCGTCTGACAGAAAAAATTGTGGGTCCTCTTCGGTACCGGCTACGAACATAGACGTAGCCGACCAACCAAAACCATGGTATAAAAACTCGTGGACATACTCCCCCCTTCGTATCCGGAAATTTTTATGCTTTTCCTTTTTGGGGTGCATGTCCATCTTTTTCAACCGCCAAGCGAACGCACTAACCGGATGAACCGCCTCATTTTGGACGATTATGGTTGATGGACTCGTAAAAAGTCGAGAATTACGCGTTTCGTCATTCCGGCGAACGCCGGAATCCAGTATATTCAATATGTTCTGGATGCCGGATCAAGTCCGGCATGACGTTTTTGGACTTTTTACGGGGACGTCATGGTTAGGGCAGGACAAAAGGTCAGAAAGATGAAAAGAAAAGAAGAGAAACATCCCCGTTATGGAAAGAGGTTAAAATACTTCAGGATTGCCAGAGGCGTCACGATCAAAGAATTGGCGGAGGCCACCAACCTCTCACCGTCTTTCATCAGCTTGATCGAGAACGACAAGACCGACGCCAGCTTTTCAAACATGCAGAAGATTCTAAGGTACTTGAATCTGACGCTCGCCGACTTGACGGAAAATCAACCTGTCGACGGGAAAATGGTCCGCCTGAATGACGCAAGGAACATCACCAAGGTAAGGCTCGCCGATGCCCGCTACATCGGGCCTGATGAACAGGGTACGGTCATCTTGGAACTGGTGAGCACCAAGAAGAACAAGAAAATATGGCCGGGTTATTTCATCATGAAGCCAGGGGCGGTGCTCGGTCCCATGCAGCATAAAGGAGAAGAGTTCTCGCATATAATCCAAGGCATCTTCGAAGTGAGGCTGAAAGACCCCAAGACCGGCACGGAAGAAATCCACCTTTTACGGAAGGGGGACACGATCTACCATCCCAGCAGCTACTTGCACACCTACAGAAATCTGAGCAAACGGGACGGGATATTCTTGGCGGCCGTAACCCCGCCTACTTTTTGACGGGTTTACTCCACGCGCTCGGGAGTTTTTAAGTATCGTCCCTGTTGCGGAGGTCTCTGCCGCGTGTCAGACGAAAAAGAAAGGCGATGTGGATAAGGATCAGTACGACCAAACCGCTGGAGCAAAGATAGACAATCCCCAGTGACCAGCGCGCGGACACCCACCCTACCAGGTAGACCGCCAGCGCCCCCACCCCGAAAATCAGGATCGACCCCAACCCATAACCGGTGCTTCGCCACCGCGGCGGCGTGAACACGGCGATCAGGCTGTTTTCTATGGGCTGGATGCCCAGCGCGAAAAACACGTAGACCGCCGCCGCAGCGACGAGCCATTGGTCGCTGAGGAAGGCCAACAACAGTGCGAGCGGCATGGTGACGGCATAGAAGAAGAACCAGAGCCGCTTCAATTCGTGGCGGTCGGCGATCTTCCCGCCCCAGACTTGACCGAATATGCCCGCCACATAGATGAGTGACGTCAAGGTTGCTGCGGCCATCGTCGTCGTGGCCGCCATCGTCGGGATGCTGAGCATGTCGTGGAAGTAACGGGCAAGCAGGCCCGCTTTCATTTCCAAGTATGCCGGAAGGGCGACAATGTTTATCCGGTACACCAAACCGCCCAGGGTCACGACCCAGAAGAAGAGGACCACTGACCCCCATGTGAATCCTTTATCGTTTCCTCCACCGTTGAGTGCGGCCGGTTTTTTGCTGATGTGTGATTCGTCTATGCGGAAAAACAGCATGGCCACACCGCAAGACAGGCTGACGACACCCATCGCCGCATAGGCCAATTTCCATCCGGCAAGCCAGTTCAGGATGCCGACCAGAAAAGGCCCGACGATCAATCCGACAGTCCCGGCGACACTGTAGACTCCCAGCGCCGACCCCCGGCTTTCGCCCCCGTGCGAAATCAGTCCCATGCCGGCGGGGTGACAGATGCAGCAGAATATCCCGATCAGGGCGAGAGACCACATGATGCCCGTCGGGGTGGACGAGAGCGCGGCCAGGAAAGAACCGGCGGCGCAACCGAAGAAACCAATCATCAGGGTGAGGTGGTTGGTGAAGCGGTCGGCGAAAAACCCCCAAGGCAGGGAAAAAACGCCGAAAGCCACGTACATGGGGAATCCGAGCGCGAGGACATCCTTGAGGCTCATCCCCAGCGATAAAGTCAACGGGATGGCCAACGCCGGGAAGGCGATCTCGTAGAAATGGAAGAGAAAGTGCGAGGCGATGGGGAAAAAGATGGCCTTCTTTTCGTCTCTCATCCGATCTACCCCAGACCCCCTATTGCGGTTGATGTCTATCGTACGATGGACCGCCCGTCAAGAGACATCTTGTTCCCGGGCAGAAAATCACTGCATCAGGCAGGTTATTATCGCCTTTGAGACGTCGAGCATGTCATCAAGCGGGATAAAGCGGCCCCTGCCGGCTCGAGCTATCTCCTTTGCGAGTTTGACGTTCCCACCCGGCAGGTTGATGACGTGGAGTTGCGGGAACCTCAATGCTATCTTAATAGGATCCTGACCAACGTTTTGCCAGCCATCGGTCAGCAATATCCCCATTTTCTGCTGAACATTCGACCTTCTCAGCTCTTGCAGTCCCGCCGTCAGGCCGATCGCGATGTTTGTGCGACCTTCTGGCAGTATATCCAGTATGCCGCGGATTACCTCGTCCAGATGCCTCGGCTGGTCGATGCGCTTGAAAACGTGGTATTTCTCGGAAAACAAGACGATGCCGTAATCATCTTTGAAGTCCAGGTTCATGGCAAGGGACGATGCGGCGATCGCTGCGATCGAGAGGTTGGACCCGTGCATCGAACCGGAGGAATCGATCATGATTATTGCTGATTTCTTGTGCTTTTTTCTGTCGATGACGTAGATGTTGTCGTAGGATAGAAAGCGGCTCTCCGTCAGGCCTTCCACGGTCCGGTCGAGGTCGATCTCGTCGCCCTGAAAGTTAAAATGCCTTACAACCGGCTCTCCGGTCGGGGTCCCGCTTTGCCATACGATGCTTTTAGAGACCCGGTAGACCATCCCGATCATCAGATGGACAAACCTGTGACGGGTTTCGTCGTCCAGGCGATCCCATGTCATCGTGAGCAGTTTTCTCAGTAGATCAGGGTTGCTTTCCTCCCACTGTGCGAGGACGAGGCGGTAATTCCCGAGCATATCCCCGATTCGCAAGGCATGGTCTTGCGCAAAATCGATCAGCCGCTCCAACTGATTGCCCTCGATCATGGACTCAATCTGTCGGTCCATCCGCGTGTATTCGGATTTGTCGCGGGGACTCCGTCCCGTAGCCGTGCCGGAGAATAGATCGACTTCACCGGGAGGGGGTGTCAGTTTTTTTTTTGAAGGTTGCCGAATATCTCTCCGATGACATCTTCGGGCGTCTTTTCCGATGTCTCGTATATCCAGATCTTGCTCCTGAATGACATGATCGCGGAGCGCAGGAGTAGGCCATCGTCGAGTTTACGGTCGGTTACCGCACGTCCCAAGCCGTTCATCGCCTTCGCATAGATGTCGATCATGTCGATGCTCCCGCGGACAGACGATCCCAACTTGACATCCGGATGCCTGCGTGTGGCCCTGGCGATGGCGACGGCAAGCGCGATGACCTCGCTCGAGTCGAGGTTCGTCCTTCTCCTCACGATTTCTCTTTCTTCTTCTTCCGATTGATAATCCATCCGGATAGAAGAGAACCTGTCTTTCAAGGCCCGGGATATCCGGCTGATGCCGATATCGTCGAGGGGGTTCAATGCGGCTATGATCCGAAAACCCGGGTTCGACTCGACGATACCCAACCTCGGCACAGTGAGTTTCTTTTCCGACATGACGGTGACGAACACGTTGGTCGTTTCATCCGGCAGCCTGTTGAACTCCTCTATGTAAAGATAGCTTCCCTTTTGCATGGCTTCGAGCAGGGGGCCGGGAATAAAGTACTCCGGTTTGTACCCTTTCGACAGTGTTTCGGCGGGGTCGAAATAGCCGATCAGCTTGGAAGTCGTAAGGTCGCTGTTTCCCGTGATTAAACAGTACTCGGTCCCCAGATGATCTGCGATGGCCTTGAGGATGGTGGACTTGGAAGTCCCCGGGGGACCCTCCAAGAAGATGTGCTTCCCTGCCTCAAGGGCCGAAACGATCATCAGTATTTCTTCCTGTCTGCCCACTACCTCTTCATAAATCTCTTCAATGCAATCGATCATCATTCAACCTTTGAAAATTGATGGACTCGTAAAAAGTCGAGAATTACGCGTTTCGTCATTCCGGCGAACGCCGGAATCCAGTATATTCAATATGTTCTGGATGCCCCCGTATCGAGTACGGGGCAGGCTTAATCAAGTCCGGCATGACGTTTTTGGACTTTTTACGGGGACGTCAAAATTGAGAATCACCAAAAACAACCGTCGGCCCAAATCGGTCAGAGGAAGGGCTTCCGCCCTTCCTCTGTGTTCTGTGGCATAGATGTTACTTCGATTTCAGCTTTCCGCCGGGCTTTCTCATCTTCATCATTTGCCGGAACTCATTGGGGTCGATGATTTCCCGCCCCAGCAACTCGCATATCTGCTTTGTTTGGAGCCAGGTTTCGAGGTTGTTCTTGATCTTGACGTCCTGATGGGGCCATCTCCAAACCGAGTCTTCCATGCCGACCCTGATGTGGAGGCCGAGCAGGAGGGCAAAGGTCGTGAGATACGAAGAGGCCCTGCCCGAGGCACAGACAACGATCTGCGTGTTGTCGTCGCCCTGTATAGCAGAGATCTCGTTGATTCTGTTGACATAGTGCATCAGAACCTCGACCATGGCCTTGGGGTTCTGCATGGGCGAACCGCCGGGAAGCGTCGGCAGGATGATCCAGTAGTACGGTTTTTCCAAAAGGCCGGTCTTGATCAGGTAACGGTCGGCATTGTCGATATCACCGTCACTGTATACGGCAATCTGCGGCTTCACACCGAGCTCCTGGCAGATCCTTGTCTTCTCAATCATGACGTGGGGCGGCTTGACGAAAAGCGTGTCTCCGCAGTAGGCGGCCACCGTATTGATTGGTGTCTGGTCGAAGAGTCCGTCTTGCAGGCACTCGATCATCTTCGCCCACTCGCCTTTCTGAAAAGGAACCATGCACCCACAGATGATGCGCTCGGGATACTTCTTTCTGACAGGGTCGATAACGTGGTGAAACAGTTCCGGGTCCAACACATTGTACCCATCCTTATCACGAACGTGGATATGAACGTTCGGTGCCCCCGCTTCACAGCACGCCAAGGCCTGATCCCTGATCTCGTCAGGCGAGATAGGATGGTTCGGATTGCCTTTTTTGCTGTAAAATGCACCCACTATCGTCTGCGATACGAATACTTTCTTGGGTATTTTCCACTGCGGCTGGACATCGACCCCGATGCCGTACTTCGTGTTGACAGGGTCGACGATCTCGGGAAGGCCGTATGGTATCCATATGGCCTGAAATTCTTCATGACCGCCGAGAGGGTTGGGGTCTTTTTTCCACTCATTTACCCAATCCCAATTCACTTTGCCGTTACTCATCTCTCGTACCTCCTTCTACAATCTCAAAAGAATATCGCTTGGTTATACTTTTGACAAGACTCGACCCGCTTTTTCCATCACCTCCCTTCCCTTATCGGGCACCATACACAACTTTTGAATATCACATCCGTTTTTACAAGATACTATAAACGCTTAATAAGCGCTCATATACTCAACTTTTTACCGATAATACAATATATGATGTATTTGTCAAGAAATATCCTCGGCCCCGGGGACGTCTCCGCTACCCTCGCGCCTAAGGAAAACCCTTTTCTATGCCGCTATCTTCCGGGGAAAAACTTTACGCCAGAGCGTGAAGAGGCGTATCATGAGGATGGCCACGATTATCCTCGGGACCCAGAGCCAAAAGGGGCTCAGGCCCAAGGAAAGGAAAAGCGCGGGGTCTTCCACCATGGCGTGGTTGATCCCGAGTGAAAGGTGGAGCGTCTCGATGTCCTCCCGGCTTAGGTGTCCCGCCCGCGATTCCTGGATGATCACGCTCCCGCCGTAGGCCAGGCCGAAGATAGCGCCGGTCAGCCAGACGAACCCTACCTCCCGGCTCAGCCCCATGACCTGCAAGACAGGAGAGAGGAATCGCACGAGGCCGTTGATCCAGCCCTTGACCTTCATGACCTCCAGGAATGTCATGATCGTGAGTATGATCAGGAGAATCCTGATAGCCAGTCTCAGCATGGTCAAGGCCCAGGACAGGACCGTTTCACCGAGGGGTTTCACATGGGAAGAGAGGACAACCGGGGTCTCCGCCACGTGAGAACCCCCGCCGACGAGCAGGGGAGCGAGAACCGCGACTGTCAGCGCGGCCGCAAAGAGTCGGATGAAGGTGGCCTTCCAGGGATTGATACCGGACTTGCCCTGGACGATCCCTTCCTGAACCAGGTTGTGGGCAACGAGGAGGAAAAGGGCCATGAGGGTCATTTCCTCTTTCGTGAAGGGGAGGGCCACCATCACAGCGATCCCCCCGTAGATGCCGGTGGTCGCGCCGACGAGCAGCGGGTAGGCGGCCATGGCCGGCAGGCCCAGCAATTTCATGAAGGGCCGAAAGAAAACATCCGCCTTCTGAAGCCACCCGCTCCAGGCAAGAAGCTCCGTGCAGAACGAGATCGGAATGATGATTTTCATCATCCAGACAAAGCCGTTCCACCCGTTGCGAAGCCCAAGGAGCACGCTCTTACGAAGAATCTCGTCGGAACTCACGCCGTCTCTCTAACTGTGATGTCGTCCTGGGGCTCACATGCAGTCGCTCACGCCCCCCTGTTGCTCGGCCCCATCCTAATTCGGCATCCAAGAAAACTCCATACCAATATACTGCGAAACCGGGCTTTTCTATTCGCTCTCGACGCAATTATTAGCATCCACCGGATAACTGTTGAAAATATCGCGTGATTACGCTATGTTTTGCCGTGACCTCGTCTTGCGAGAGAAAACGGGTCGGAGAAAGGAAAACCCTTATGGCGGAGATAAAAAGTACGCTGGACCTCGTGATGGAAAGGACGAAGAACTTTACCCTGACGGACGGGGAAAAACGGGAGCTCCGGCGCAGGGAATTGGAAGGAAGGCTCAGAGGACTGGCGCAAAAGTCCCTCGACGGACGGCTTACTGTCGAGGAAACCAAAGGAGAATTCAACAGCATCGTAGCAGGCCGGGAGGAGGAGGCACGGGAACTCATGAAGGAGATTCTAGCCGACCACATTGACCCGGAAGGAGATCATGGCCGTATCCTGGAGATCCTCCGGGTCGTCCTGGGGATAGAGACGGGGCCTCTGGAGGGGGCATTACGGGGCCTCCAGGAAGAGATTGCCGCGGCAAGGGAGGAATACATGGAAAGGATGAAAGAAGACCTGGCGCGCCGCCAGGTCTTTGGAACCGCCGTCGTTCCCAACCTTTCCCGCAGTCCCGAGTGGCAGGAGTTCCGCAAAAAAGCGATCTCTACCCTCAAAGGCCGCCTTCTTTCTCGACCATAGCAACCGCCTCGCGTTGCCCGCTCCTCTTCAACCCCCTTGACGCGATGTCATTTTCCCGGGCATATTCAGACGGACCAGCCGTCGTGTCTGCCTGTCGGCAGCCAGCGCTTGCCGTACCGACGAAGAAAGCTGCTCGAAGTTGAAAGGTTTCTGAATAAAACCCCGGCACCCCTTTTCCATGATGTTCGCGGCCATCCCATTCATGCTGTATCCGCTCGACAGAATAACCTTCACATGGGGGTTTATCTCCTTGAGCTTGTCGAAGGTCTCGCTGCCGCTCATGCCGGGCATGATCATGTCCAGTATCACAAGGTCGATCTTCCCTTTGTTCGCCGCATAGATCTCGACGGCGTCCCGGCCGTTATCAGCCCAGAAAATTTTATAGCCGAGCGACTCCAGCATCTCCCTGCTCACCTCGAGGATCACCTCTTCATCATCAACGAGAAGGATCGTCTCGCTTCCGTGCGCTACCTTTTGGTGCGGTCGGACTTCTCGCTTTCGTTCTTTCTCCGACATTGGGATGTAAATATTGAATGTCGTGCCGTATCCTACTCGACTGTGAACGTCTATGATACCACCGTGCCCCTTCACGATTCCGTAGACGGTCGCAAGGCCGAGTCCGGTTCCCCTTCCCATTTCCTTGGTCGTGAAAAAGGGCTCAAATATCCTGCCGATAGTGCTTTCGTCCATCCCTGGGCCGGTATCGATAACCGACAACTTGACGAACGGGCCTGGCCTTACCCCGCAGTATTCGGCATACTTTTCATCGAGAAGGACGTTTTCCGTCTCGACGTAAACATCCCCTCCTTCCGGCATGGCGTCGAAGGCATTAACAAAAAGATTGAGGAAGACCTGCCGCATCTGACCGACATCGACCTCGACAGCCCAGAGGTCCCTGCCATACCTCTCGTGGAATCTCACCTGTTTTCGCGTCCGGCCGAACAAGGAAACGGAGAGTTTGGCTATCTCGTTGAGGTCGGCGGGCACCACCTCGTACCTCCCACCCCTGGCAAAGCCGAGGAGCTGCCCCGTCAACGCGGCCCCGCTCTTTACCAACTCTTGGATGCATTTCAGCTTGTAGAAATGGGGGTGCCCTTCGTCTAAATCGAGGAGGACAAGGGATGCATACCCCTGAATGCCCATGAGCAGGTTGTTGAAATCATGAGCGATACCGCCGGCCAGCGTGCCGATCGCCTCCATCTTCTGGGCTTGCATGAGCTGTGCCTCCAGCTTCTTTCTTTCCCTCACATCCCTTACTATTCCCATGGTACCCAGCGGGGCCCCGTTTTCGTCGACCATCGGGGATACAGACACGCTGACGTCGATAAGCTCTCCACTCTTTCCCCTCACTCTGAGCGAATGGTCCCTCAGTTCGCCCTTCTCTCTGACCTTCTCAATGATGGTGCGGGCGTCCTCGATCCCCTTTTCGTAAAAGTCATAGACCTTCTTGCCTGTCACTTCCGCAGGTTCATAGCCTGTCATTTTCTTCACGCTCGGTGTAACGTACATAAGGGTGCCGGCAAGGTCGGCCGTAACGATACAATCGGCGGAGCTGTCGAGGATACCCTGGAGGAAATTCTTCGTTCTCCTCAGTTCCCTGTTTCTTTTTTGAAGTTGCCGTTTGCTCTCCAGAAGGGAGGCCTCCGCCTCCATCCATTCGGTGATGTTCCGGATGATGACGAAGTTCCGGTGCGAGTTGATGGGGAAGAGCCGGGCCTCATATACGTTCATAGACCCATTCACAAGGAGGGAATATTCAAAGGTTACACCGGCTTTCGTCTCCTTGATTTTTTCAAGGGCGTCCCGGAATCTTTTCCTTACTTCTTTGTTCGGTATTGCGTAGATTTTTTTACCTACGATATCTTCCCGGGGTATAACGAGGTCATCGAGACGACCGACGGGGGGATGCAGAACCGTCCCGTCGGAGTCGAGCGTTATTAGGAGGTCGGGCATTGCACGCAGAAGGGCCCGCATCTCGGCGTTGACCTGGAGCATCTCTTGCGAGGTCAGTTCGAGGGACCGCTCGAGGAGTTCTCTGTCCTTGTCGAACTCATGATAGGTGTCGTCGATCAATTTTATGAAGACATCGAGTTTGTCGGGGATCCCTTCGAGCCCACCGAAATGTCTTTGTATCTGGCGTCGCAATAAACTGTGCATCGCTCATCTAACCTATTTCTCTAAAAAAGTCGTGACCGTCATGGTCTGATTGTGCAACTCACTCTTCCCCCCCGGTAAAGAAGGTGCGATCTCCCCGTAGGAGTAGAACCCGGCGAACGCCGTCCGCGAACCCAGCACCTCCTGCACGCCCTCTATCTCTTCTTCCACCCGCTGTTTCAGCACCATCTTCCTCCCCACACAACTTATGAGTACGGCCAGGTCCGGCTCCTGGTCATAGTCCCTGCACCCTTGAATGCAGCTTCTTGCCGTCTTCACGGCGCCGTCGACGAGCCGATCGGCATTCGCCTTCATGAAGCGGGCATACGCTCCTTTCGGGATATCCCCCGCAAAGGTCATGCTCTTTTCGTCTTCGTCGATGCCTAGGATACACCGAACAACGCCTTTTTGATCTTCAGCGAAGCGAATGCTTAAGGGGAAAAGTAGCGCTGTCGCCGGCAAGCCGCGGGCATAAGTACCCAGGTATTGTTTGTAGATTTCAAGGGCGGACCTTCCGTCCAGTTCATAGAGGACATTTCCCCGCGACCGCGTCACCAGCCTCTCGGGGCCGAAGGGGTCCCATCCGCCGAAGGAACAACAACAAACACGCAGTCCCTCTCCGTAAAACGCCGCGACGGCGACCGTATTTCTGGCCGGAGGCCCATTGCCGACGACAAGCGTCTCCGCGAACCGTTCACCGTCACCGGCCAACCCTCCCGAAATCGTTACCCCTTCCGGCAAACATGCCGACAGGCCTTGTACGAGTGCGCTTCCGTTCACGTTGAGGCCGTCCGAGACGACAAACAGGTGAACGAGGCCCTCATGTCCGACGGACTGGGCCAGCTTTTTCCCCACTTCAAAACTCTCTTCTCTGTCCATGATCTCCATCGAAACCACGTTGACCGTCGTGGATTCGAAGTGTACCGCCGTGGTGACGAGGGAGTCATCAAAGACCCGAGGGCCACATATCTCCCCGGCGGTCGAGCAACCGATGAAGTCGGCCCTGGGGTAGGCCTTTCTGATACGGTATAAGCAGCCGTCATCCTTCAACAGCGGCGTCGCACCGAACACAAGCACCAGTTGGGCCGATTCTTTCAAGGGGGAAGGGCCATCGGGAACCCACCCCTCTCCATGGGTCCATTCACGCTGCTCAATTTTCATGTCAGGGCTCACCTTTCATGAATATGCTCATCTGTCACCCCAGGTAACCGAACCAGTACTCCGCAACCATGCGGAAGTTGTCTTTGACCTTCTCTTTACCGACCACGGCCCCTCCGTGGCCGGGAAGAAGGTATTCGACGTCCAAGACTGAAAGTCGCTCTATGCTTTCCTTGAGCGATCTTCCGTCCCCGCCGGGGAGGTCTGTGCGCCCGATACCCTGGCTGAAGATGACGTCTCCCGTGAAGAGGGCCTTCCGGTCGGGCCAGTAAAAGCTGAGGGAACCGGGACAATGTCCCGGCGTCATCAGAACGTCGAGAGAAACGTCTCCGACTGTGAGAGTGCCTTCCCGCAAGAAGAATTCCGGCTCCCTGGTTTCGCCGCCGTTACCTTCGATAAACTGAAAGGACTCCCGGCCCATGGCAACGAGAGTCGACTCGCCGAAAAGGGCGACGGCCTCCATATGGTCGGCGTGGGCGTGCGTTACCAGGACTACGTCGACCTGCGCCGGGGTTATGCCGAGACGGCCGAGGCCGTTTATGACGTGATCGAAGAGATGAAGATGGCCAGGGTCGATGAGGATGTTTTTCTTGCCCGCTATGAGGTAGGTGTTTGCGTTGTTCGCCCTGGGGTTTTGCCAGATAAAGGCATGGAGACCCGCCGTTATTTCCATGGTGGTTGCTCTTTCTGCTTGAAAACTGCGGCGGAAGTTTATATCATAAATCCACAAAAAGTCACGCAATCAGTTGATTGCATCTCGAGTCTACACCTTAACCCACATCCCCTGTCGGGGTCCGCATGCAAATTCTCAATCAGGAGGTCGAACGATGGCGGTCAAAATCCTCATCAAAAGAAAAGTCCCCCGGGAAAAAGGCATGGCGCTCCTCAATCTGATCGGTGAACTCCGGGTACGGGCCGTAGCCCAACCGGGATACATATCCGGGGAAACCATGAGGAGCATCGACCGGCCCGACGAGTATCTGGTCATCAGCACCTGGCAAAGCATCGACGACTGGAAGGCCTGGGCGGCAAGCAAGGACCGGGCCGAAATCCAGTCCAAGATAGACGAGATCATCGGAGAGCCGACGCAGTACGAAGTCTACGACTACCCGGAGAAGAGCGCCGCCTCCCTGCGCTCTTTCAAGGGATGGGAGGGGGGCTGAGAGCCTTAGCCCTCTCCGGAAATTAAGCCGCAGAACGAGCGAAGAGGTGGGGCCGGGTCACGCATCCGCCTTTACCAGCCGGAGGATGTTTCGGTGTGCTATGTTTTCGACGTCTTCCCGGTCGAGGCCAAGGCCGGCAACCGTCTGAAACTCGTGGTAGGGGATCCCGAAGGGAAAGTCGCTGCCGAAGATAAGCCTCGTACTTCCGTACCGGTTAAAGAAAGTCTTTATCTCCCGGCCTGAGGCCAGTGCCGTGTCGGCATAGACGGCCTCATCATCCCAGATGCCCGAATCGAAGAGCGCCCGGAAGCCGCCGTTCAAACCGCCCATGTGGGGAATGATGACGGGCGTCCTGCCCGCCACCCGCCGGACAAAGTAGCGGGTGTTTTCGAAGGACTCCTCCAGGACGATGGGAAGCCGCAGACGGTAGACTTCCTGCAGAAACTCCTCGCACAGGGGGCTTTCGTAGTCGTACTCCGGCTCGCAGGTGTGCCGGTGCCACTTGACCCCCCTGTAGCCTTTTTTCAACTCCTCCTTCCGGAAGTCGTTCCAGACGAAGAAATAGGCAAAGATGTCCTGCCGACTCCTCTGGATGTCGAGCAGGTACTCGTTTGCCCTCTGCCGGCAGGCCGCCCAGCGGGGCGTATCTTTAAAATGGTAGTCGTACCTGTCGTAGATGTCCTCGACCGGCGCAAAAAGGCAGGCACCTTGGATATCGCCGCTTTCGATGAACCGCCGGACTGTCTCAAAGGGTAGGTCTGTGTTCTGGACGCCACAGTGGATATGGGAATCGATGACCGTCACTGCATGCCTTCCATGAGGATTTGTCTTACCCTCTCCAGTTCCGCGGGTGTGTCGACTTCGACGGAATCGTATTGCGTTTCCACGACCTTGATCCGGTAGCCGTGCTCCAGGGCGCGAAGCTGCTCCAGCGCCTCAAGCCTTTCGAGCTCCGTCTGCTCGAGGCGTGAAAAGCTGTCGAGAAAGCCCTTACGGTAGGCGTAGATACCGTGATGCTTGTAGTACGACGCCCGAAGCCCCTTGTCCCTCACGTAGGGGATCGTCGCCCGGGAAAAGTAGAGGGCAAAGTGATTCCTGTCGAAAACGACCTTGACGGCGTTCGGGTGCGTTATCTCTTCTTTCCTTTCGATCTTGTAGACGAGCGTCGCCATGTCTACTGCAGGGTCTTCCAAGAGAGGCTGCGCGACTTCCTGCACCTGCACCGGCTCAAAAAGTGGCTGATCTCCCTGGACGTTCACGACGACGTCCGATTCACCCAGGCCGAGTAAGGACGCCGCTTCGGCGACCCGGTCCGTCCCCGAACGGTGACGAGGGGCCGTCATCACGGCCCTACCGCCGAACCCTACAACGGCTCGGTAGATACGCTCATCGTCCGTCGCCACGGCCGCGAGGGCAACGACCGGCGAGGCGAGCACGCGGTCGTAGACGTGCCGGACCATGGGTTTTCCGCATAGGTCGGCGAGCGGCTTCCCCGGAAACCGGGACGATTCGTAGCGCGAAGGGATGATGCAGACGACTGACATGGTTGGTGTCTCTTTGGAAACCCCCTTGTTCTCTACAGATAGGGGTCTTTCTGCCGGAGGTGAGTCACTACATAATCCCGGACGCCCTCTTCGAGGGACCGGAACTCCGCCCTGTAGCCGGCGGCGCGGAGCTTCTCCATCCGGGCCTCGGTGAAATACTGGTACTGGTCGCGCAGTCCTTCGGGCATCTCGACATACTCGATCTGCGGCTCCATGTCGAGGGCGGAGAAAACCGCCCGCGCCAGGTCGTTCCACGTGCGCGCTACACCTGTGCCGAGGTTGAAGATCCCCCCGACGCCGGGGTTCCGGCACAACCACCAGAGGACGTCCACGCAGTCCTTGACGTAGATGAAGTCCCGCATCTGCCCCCCGTCGGGGTAATCCGGCTTGTAGGACTTGAAAAGCCTTACCTTCTCCGTTTCCCGGATCTCGCCGAAGGCCTTGTGAACGACGCTCCTCATGTCACCCTTGTGGTACTCATTGGGGCCGAAGACATTGAAGAACTTGACCCCCGCCACCTTTTCCCCCAACTCGTTCTTCAGGATCCCCAGGTCGAAGAGGTGCTTGGAGTAGCCGTACATGTTGATCGGCCGGAGCGTACGGGTCACGGCGTCTTCGTCGGAAAACCCCTGCGCGCCGTCGCCGTATGTCGCCGCGCTGCTGGCATAGACGAAACGGACGTCGTTCCTCACCGCCCAGACGGCGAGGGCGCGGCTGTAAAGGTAGTTGTTGCGCATCAGGTGCTCGGCGTCGCGCTCCGTCGTCGAGGAGTTGGCGCCGAGGTGGACTACGGTCTTCACCTGAAAAGGAACCTTGTCGGCTAGCACCATCTCGAGAAAGGATTCTTTGTGGAGGTAATCACTGAAACGCCGCTTGACGAGGTTTTTCCACTTCTCCGATTCGCCCAGTTCATCGACGATCAGGATGTCGTCGACCCCCTCTTCATTGAGCTTCCAGACGAAAACGCTCCCGATGAAACCCGCACCGCCTGTTACGATGATCATTCTCTTCGTTTTCCTCTATCTAAGGGCCGACGGCCATCAAAGCGCCTTCGCCGCCTTTTCGATCCCCCGTCTGACAGCGTCGAGTCTCTCTGTCGGCATCTTTACGTTTATCCCCATGACCAGCGTCCGGCCCAAGAGGTCTTCCGCCTTAGGGAAGCCGCTCTTGTCGTAGGTCACCTTCCCCTTATAGGATGGGTCAGCGAAGGGGTACCTCTTGGAATTCGCTGTAGATTTCGCCAGGAAGTGCTCCCAGTTGGGGAGGTAATGCCATAGGTTATCTTTGTAACAGACCGTGTCGACGCCCTCCGCACCGAGGGCCTGCTGGAATCTCTTCGCCCTCGCCTCCTCGGGCATGTTGAAGGCCAAGAACGTGGCCGAATCGCCGTCAGAGTCGGCGAGCTCCCGGAAACCGACACCCTTCACCGCCGTGAGGGTTTCCTTGATCGCTGCCTTGTTCTTCTTCTGCTCGGCGACGATGTGATCCAGCTTTCTCAGTTGGGCCAACCCGACGGCCCCCTGCAACTCGTTCATCCGGTAGTTGAAACCCAGTATGGTCCGCCCCTCCATCGCCCGGCTGACCGCGGGGTTGTGGTCGTGGCCGTGGTCGTGGTACCAGTCGGCGCGGTCGTACAGCGCCTTACTGTCCGTCAGAACCATCCCCCCTTCGCCGGTCGTCACGGTCTTGTAGTAGTCGAAGCTGAAGATACCCATATCGCCGAAGGTGCCGAGCTTCTTCCCCCGGAAGCTCGCCCCGCATCCCTGGGCGTTATCTTCTAGGACGAGGAGGTTGTGTTGCTTCGCCGCCGCCACGATACGGTCGATCCTGGCCGGCGCCCCGCACATATGAACGGGGATTACGCCCTTCGTGTAACCTGTGAGCTTCCGCTCGATGTCCTCCGGGTCGAGGTTCAGCGTCTCGTCGATGTCCGCGGCAACGGGGATGGCCCCGACCTCCAGGACGGCCTCGTAGGTCGCGATGAAGGTAAAGGCGGGCACGATTACCTCGTCCCCCGGCCCCACGTCGAGGGCGGTAAGGGCAACCTTCAACGCAGAAGACCCGGAGGTCACTCCCAGGGCGTACCGCGCCCCGCAGTATTCGGCGAAGGCTTTCTCGAACTCGCGGACCTTGTAGGCGCCCCGCCGTTCTTTATCAAACCCGTACCGCATCAGGACGCCCGTCTCCAGGACATCCATGACCTCTTTCATCTCTTCTTTTCCGATGAGTTCCGCTCCCGCCATCGTCTCCCCCCGTTAGAATGCCCGTTTGTACAGCTCGACCGCGTCTTCCCAGGTGACCCTCCTGGGGTTGTTTTCCAACGGCCTTGTCACCGTCAGGGCGGTGTCGGCAAGCCCGGGAAGGTCCTCTTCGGCGATCCCTCTTGCCTCGAGTCCCAGCTCTATGCCGCAATCGTCGACCAGGGACTCGACGGCCTCGAGGGCCAGGTAGGCCGCGTCACGGACGGAGAGTCCCTTCACGGCCTCGCCCATCGCCCCGGCGATGACGGCGAACTTCTCGAGCGTTGCCGGTAGGTTGAACTCCATCACCGGCAGGAGCATCAGTGTGTTCGCGAGGCCATGCGGTATCCCAAACCTTCCGCCCAGCGGATAGGAGAGCGAGTGCACCGCCGTGACCCCCGCATTCGCAAGGCCCAGCCCCGCGTAGAGGCTTCCCAGGAGCATAGCCTCTCTCGCATCGACATCCAGGCCGTTATGGACGCAAACTCTTAGGTTTTCCGCGATCAGCCTGATCGCCTGGAGGGAGACCATCTCGCTCATCGGGCTTGCGTTCACCGAGGTGTACGACTCGACGGCGTGGCAGAGTGCGTCCAACCCCGTCGTCGCCGTCGGCTCCGGCGGGAGGCTCAGGGTGAGCATAGGGTCCAGGAGGGCGATATCTGGATAAAGGTAGGGGCTGTTCATGCCCTCTTTTTTTTGCAGGTCCTTCCTCACGAAGACTGCCGTGAAGGTGACCTCGCTCCCCGTCCCTGCGGTCGTGGGCACCATGACCTTGGGGAGTCCCGGGCCTGGCACCTTGTCCAGCCCCAGGTAGTCTGCGGCCTTGCCCTTGTTGGCGGCAAGGACGGACACGGCCTTCGCGCAGTCGAGGGCGCTCCCACCCCCGATGCCCACCACGGAATCACACCTTTTTTCGAGGGCGACCTTCGTCGCTTCTTCGGCGAGCTTGAGCTCCGGTTCTGGCTTAACCTTATCGAAGAGCACGAACCCGATGCCGGCGTCACCCAGGACCTTCGTTACGTCCTCTCCGCAGCCGCAGGCGGACAGATTCCCGTCCATCACGACGAGGGGCTTTCGCCCGCCCAGTTCCCGTAAGTGGACGGGCAGCGTGGAGAAAGACCCCCTTCCAAATACTATCTTCTTTGCACCGGTGAAGGAAAATGGTTTGATCATTTTTGGATACTCCGATTGCCGGGGGCAGCTGTCACGCCCGGCTGAGAATGGCGCCGCGGCAACTTAAATAAGTTTCCGGGGGAGGAAAGTCAAGTCTTTTTGTTCCGTCCGTAGTACCAATCAAGCTGTCTGCAGACCCCGCGGATGACCCTGACTTCCCGCGAATAGAGCTTCACACGGGAGAGAAAACGCCTTATGTTCATCATCCGGTGGTCGGCGTCCCCGGGACTGATGAAGTCGACCCTTGTGAGCAAGGCCTGAATCTGTCCGTACATCCCTTCCAGTTCCCGCACCGTGGCGAGTTTCGGGGTGAAGATTTCCCTGTCTCCCCGGCCGGCAAGGAATATCTCGTAGCAGATGATCATCACCGCGTGGGAGAGGTTGATCGATTTCATGGCCTCCGCTGTTGGGATGGTAACCAGGGCGTGGCAGTATCTTATCTCGTCGTTCGTGAGGCCAAAGTCCTCGGGGCCGAAGAGGAGGGCGACCTCGTTATTCTGAGACAGGTCGACGAGCTCGGCGGCGAGTTCCCTGGGGTGGAGGCTCGGCCGTCTCGCCCGGCCCAGCCGGGAGGTGGTCCCTACGACGTAATTGAAGCCGGAAAGGGCCTCGCCCAAATCGTCGAAACGGCGCACCCCGTCCACCACGTCGGCGGCCCCGTGGGTGGCGAGCTGGAGGATCTTTTCCCGGTCCGCAGGCGGAGAGCCCACGACGATGACATTTTCGATCCCCATGTTTTTCGCACAGCGTGCTACGGAACCGATGTTACCTGGGTATTTGGGTTTGTTGAGGACGATGGTGATGTTTTCTTTCCTGACTCCGACCGTCATCGTTCAGTTGCCCCGGGCCTCAAGATTTGCTAATCAATACCACAAGACGTTCTTTTTGACATCTCTTCCCTTTTTTAGTGGGTGAAGAAAGATCCTTCTCCCGTAGGACCTTGACAGATGAAGAACCCGTCAGCTTCCGGGGCTTACCCATACGATGGACAAAGACACAACAAACGCCGAAAGCAGCGTCCCCGCCATGACACACACCCTCGTCAAGGCGTCCTGCGAGATAGGCATCTCCCTCGGAAAGAGGGAAATCGACCTTTTCGTGGAATACTACCAGGAGCTCCTCTTCTGGAACAGAAAGATTAACCTGGTCTCCCCAAGATCATTGAAAGATACCGCCGTCCTGCACTTCGTCGATTCATTGACTGCGGCGGAATACATCGAAAACAAGGAGGGGGCCCTGATAGACATCGGATCGGGCGCCGGATTTCCGGGCATCCCGCTCAAGATAATCATGCCCCGCCTCCGGATCACCCTTTTAGAGGCCTCACGGCGGAAGGCCTCTTTTCTCAAGGAAGTCACGCGGAAGCTCGGGCTCGACGGCGTAGAGGTCGCAAATGCAAGGGCCGAGCAGCTCGTCGGAGAAGATAAATATCGGGGTTCTTTCGACGTCGTTGTTTCACGGGCCACCTTTAAGCTGCCTGAGTTCATCCGCCACGGGGCAGGGTTTGCGGCACCGGGCGGCA
>CAZRAC010000002.1:0-66433 GCA_964597995.1 uncultured Syntrophaceae bacterium
CTGCGTTCGGGACGCAGGAGTCGCGCGTTCAAATCGCGCCATCCCGACCATTTATTTATTGAGGGCTGAAGGCTAAACTTTACTACGGTCTCAGATTCCGGAGGCCATCTGGAAGATGGGCAGGTACATCGCTATGATCATCCCGCCCACGACGCCGCCCAGAAAGACCATCATGACCGGCTCGAGGAGGGACGTCATGGCCGACACGGCGGCATCCACCTCATCGTCATAAAAGTCGGCGATCTTGGCCAACATGGTATCCAGGGCGCCGGTGTTCTCCCCCACGCTTATCATCTGCACGACCATCGGGGGGAATATCCCCGTATCCTTCAAGGGCTCCGCGATCGTCTTGCCCTCACTGATGCTCCTCTTCGTAGTCTGGAGGGCTTCCTCGATGATGACGTTTCCCGCCGTCCGGCTGACGATGTCGAGACCCTCGACGATGGGCACGCCGCTCGCCATCATCGTGGAGAGGGTCCGCGAGAATTTGGCGACGGCAACCTTCTTGAGCAGGGGTCCGAAGATCGGGGCCTTGAGGATCATCCGGTCTACGAGGGTCCTTCCCCCCTTCGTCCGGTAAAATCGGCTGAAGGCGACCACAAGAAGCACCACGCCGCCGAGCATGTACAGAAAATAGTCCTGGGTGAACTGGCTGGCATTGACGAGAAACTGGGTAGGCGCGGGTAGTGCCTTACCCATGCCTTCGAACATCTTCTGGAACACCGGGATGACCTTGAGGAGAAGCAGTGCCACGACCGCAATGGAGATCAAAAGTACGCTGGCGGGATAGGTCATAGCGCCCTTGACGCGGCTCTTGAGCTTCATCGACTTTTCCATATATGTGGAGAGGCGCTGGAGGATGGTGTCCAGGATGCCGCCAGCCTCCCCGGCAGCGATAAGGTTGACGAAGAGGTCGTCGAATATCTTCGGGTATTTTCTCATGGCGTCCGTCAGTGTTGTGCCGCCTTCGATGTCTTCCTTGATCTTCTGGATCACCTTGGCAAAGGCCTTGTTCTTTTCCTGAGAGGCGAGCATCTCCAGACACTGGATGATAGGGAGGCCGGCGTTGATCATCGTGGAAAACTGACGGGCGAAAACGACGACTTCCTTTTCCTTAACCCGCTGCTGGAAAAATGGTATGTACTCGAGGAGGTCTTTCGGTTTCTTCTTGACCTTGATGTCTCTGTAACCCCGCCTGCGGAGCTGGTTTCGCAGGGCGGCCTCGTCAGGGGCCTCCTGCTCCCCCTTTTTGACCTCGCCCTTCATAGTCCGCACTTCCCATAGATAAACCGGCATGGGACACTCCTATTCGGTAGTTTAGTCAAATGTTCTTGTCTGTCGAACGTGGGGTCACTCTATCGCGTTTTCTATAGATGTCAAAGAGGATGATCCCCGCTGCAACCGATACATTCAGCGAGTCGACGCCGCTTCCCATCGGTATGGAGACCAGGAAATCACACTTTTCCCTGATGAGCGGCCTGATCCCCTTTCCTTCGCTCCCCATGACGAGGCCGATGTTGCCGCGAAAGTTCACCTCGCGGATGTCCTCACCGGACCCTGCCACAGCACCGTACACCCAGAAACCCTGTTCCTTGAGGAATTCGATGGTTTGAGCCAGATTTGTGACCCGGGCGATCGGTGTCCGCCGTGCCAAACCAGCGGAGGCCTTGACGACGGCCGATGTCACGGAAACCGCCCTCTTTTCCGGTATGATCAACCCGTTTACGTCAAAGCAATGAGCCGTCCTTATCAGTGAGCCGAGATTCTGGGGGTCCGTGACGGAATCGAGGAGGAGGATCAGATTGTCTTTGTAGGAATCGGCTCGACGGCGAATGATGTCGTCAACGGCGACGTAGGAAAATTCCGGGCAGAAACAGAGGACACCCTGGTGTACCGCCTTGCCCGTCAGACGGTCGAGATAACCTTTTTCCCGGAAAATGACCTCGATGCCCTTATCTTCGGCAAGCTTGAGCAACCTCTTGAGGGGTGCCCCGCCCCTGCCTTCAGCGATGACGAGGCCCTCCACCGTTCCGCTCTTCAATGCCTCGAGTACGGGATTGACGCCGTAAACAACTGCCATTTGTAAAACGACCCGATATCCATAGGATGAACGGCGACGGGCAGAGGACACCCTACTGTCTTATTTTTTTCCTCTGCTGGCCATGCCCGCGGCGATGGCTTCGACGATGCCGTCCGCCGCTGCAACGGGGTCCGGGGCCTCGAGGATCGGCCTGCCGACGACCAGGTAATCGGCTCCTCTCCGTACGGCCTCCTCCGGTGTGACCACCCTTTTCTGGTCGTCCCTTTGCGTCGTCCCGCTCGTCCTGATGCCGGGGGTGACGATTACGAAGTCGCGGCCGCAGGCGTCACGGATGCTTTCTGCCTCCTGCGCCGACGCAACGACCCCGGAGACGCCGGCCTCTTTCGCCAATCGCGCGAGACGGACGACTAACTGTTGCGGCGAGGCCTTGTGAAAACCCAATTCTTCCATGTCCCCTTCGTTCAGGCTGGTCAGGACGGTCACCGCCAGGACCACGGGCATCGGAGAGCCCATCCGCTCGGAAACAGCCTTCGCGGCGCGGACGGCCTCTTCCATCATCTTGCGGCCCCCCAGGGCATGGAGGTTGAACATAGCGACGCCGAGCTTCGTCGCCGCCTCCGCGGCCCCCGCCACCGTGTTGGGGATGTCGTGAAATTTGAGGTCGAGAAAGACCTTGCCGCCCCTCTCCTGCACGCTCTTGACTATTGCCGGCCCGAAGGATGTGAAGGCCTCTTTCCCGACCTTGAACATCCCCACGTGGCCCTTCAATCGACCAACCCACGACAATGCATCCTCGACATCACCGCCCACATCCAGGGCGAGGATCAGCCGGCTCCGGGCAGCTTCGCTACTCAATCTCCTCTTCCTCGCCGACAAATTCGGTGTAATCTTCGATCGCCAGTCGTTCTTCCTGCACGGCAATCAGGTATTCGGGGTGAGCGTACCTGACCTTACCCGCGGCGATCTCCCGGAGTGCGGTGACGACCTCGCGGTTGTCCGTCTTGACCAGCGGCTTGGCCCCCTTGAGTAACTGCCTTGTCCTCTGGGCCGCCAGTATAACAAGGGCGAACCTATTCTTTGCCTCCCTGAGGCAATCTTCTACGGTAATCCTCGCCATATTTTTTGAAACCTCCGATATCCTTCGTATATTTAATCATTCTGCCCGATGAACGGGGTGATTTCCTTCACCAATCTTTCTCGCCTGCTCTTTTCCGCCAGATAGACGGCCCTCAGGCGGTCGACGGATTCTTCTATCTTCCGGTTGAAGATAACATAATCATACCAGAAAACTTCCTTGATCTCTGCCGTCGCCTTCTCGAGACGCCTCTTCAATGCCTCCGGTGACTCGGAGCCCCTGCCCCTCAGGCGTCTTTTCAGAACCTCCAGGGACGGCGGCAGCACAAACACGAAGACTCCCCCAGGGTATCTCTCCTTCAGGGCCTTCGCGCCCCGGGAGTCTACGTCAAATATGATATCATAGCCTCTACGAAGATAATTCTCCACCTCTTTTCGGGGGGTCCCGTAGAGATGACCGTAATTCTCCGCCCATTCGATGAAGGCCTCTTTTTTTATCATCCTGCGAAAGGTTTTCTCGTCGACGAATACGTAGTCCCGGCCGTTGACCTCACCGGGTCTGGGCGGTCGCGTCGTGTAGGAAACAGAATAACGTAGGCAGGGAAACATCTTCAGCACCTCCTTGCATATCGAGGTCTTCCCGGCCCCGGACGGCGCCGACACGGCGATATAGATGGGTTCGTTCTTCTTCGGCATCCCTCTACTCTATGTTCTGAACCTGTTCCCTCAGCCGGGAGAGTTCGCTCTTGATCTCCACGACCTGTCGGGAGATCTCGGCGTCGTTGCTCTTCGAACCAATGGTGTTCACCTCACGGTTCATCTCCTGGAGGAGGAAGTCCAACTTCCGTCCCACGGCCTCGCCGCTCTTCAGCATCTCTGCGAACTGATCCATGTGGCTCTTGAAGCGGACGATCTCTTCCGTGATGTCCATCCGGTCCGCCATGATTGCCACCTCCTGGCTCACCCTCGATTCGTCGATTTCCGCCGAGCATAGGAGTTCCTTCACCCGGTCGGAGAGCTTCTTGTGGTACTCCGTCACTACCTGGGGTACCCGGGAAGCGATGACGTCGAGACTCCGCCCAATGGCATCCATCCGCCGGTCGAAGTCCCTGCAGATGACCTCCCCTTCCTTTTCCCGCATGGCCGTCAGTGCGTCCAGCGCCCCGTCGAGGACTCCTTCCAGCGCTGCCCACGCAGCCTCGAGGTTAACTTCGACCTCCGGGTAGATGAAGGCGTCTTTGAAACCGGTGAGCATACCTATGGTGATCTCATCCCTCAAGCCCAACGCCTCTTTCATCCGACTCAAGAGAGAATGGTAATGCCTGATCATCGGCATATTGAGGTCGATCATGGCGCCCACCTGGTCGGCGTCGGAGTCCGCTTTCACCCCGACCTCTATCCTCCCCCTGGATAACTTCTCGCCTACCTTCTTCTTCACTTCCCCCTCGAGGGGCTGGAGTGAAGCCGGTAGTCGAACAAATATCTCCAAGAACCGGTGGTTGAGAGACTTGACCTCGACCACCCACTTCTTGCCGTCCTGGACCGCCTCCGCCCTTCCGTACCCGGTCATGCTCTTGATCATGGTCGTCTCATCGTCTCTCTTTCAGTTGGAAGACATACTTTCTTCTTAGTTTCGTTAAGATGTCGATCGTTTCCTTGCTCCTGTAGTCCGGGTACGTCCACTCCAGGGGACGGAATTCCTTGTCCCGGTAGATCAACGTCAGGTCCGCGTAGACACCGTCGCGAAGGTAGGGTCGGTGGGCGTAACCCTTCCCCGTCGCAAGAATCAGGTGGAACTCGGAGAGGTAACCCGGGTCTACATTCACGCCCCGCCTTCCCGCGGAGGCAAAGTGGCCCTCGAGACCGTTGGTAAAAAGCTTGACCTCGGGAAGAAACGAGGGGTCGATTAGCCCTTCGAAGGAGACGAACCTCCTCACAAGGGGCCAGCCCATCTCCTCCCGGTAATAATCCGTGTAATCGAAGGGGATGAACCGGCTGAGGTAGTCGGTCGACCCGAATTCCTCGGACATAAGCCTCAGGGCTTCACCGATGAGTTCCTTCCTGGGGGAGAAGATGCTTGCCACCAGTTTGACGGGCCTTGGCTCTTTCGGCTGACTCACAAAGACCCCACGAGCTCTTCCCGCGTCACCGTTGCCGTCCCCACCTTTCCGACCGCGATCCCCGCCGCCTGGTTGGCCAGCACTGCTGCCTCCCTGAACGAAGCTCCCGCGGCGATGGAAAGGGCAAAAACGCCTATCGCCGTGTCTCCTGCCCCGGTCACGTCGAACACTTCTCTGGCAACGGTGGGGATGTGGGTGATACCACCGTTTCTCTCGTACAGACTCATCCCCTCCTCACCCCGGGTGATGAGGATCGCTTTCAACTGGAGTCGGTCCATGAGGTGTTCGGCGGCCCGGCTGACCTCGGCTTCCTTCAAGGCGAATTCACCGTTGATGTCTTCGACCCCGAGGGCCGACTCGGCCTCGTGGTGATTGGGCGTGATCACATCGAACCCGCGATAGAGAGAGAAGTCGCTGTGCTTCGGGTCGACACAGGTCACTACGCCGCTTCCCTGCATGATTTTCCGGATACCGTCGAGGAGCGGGCCGGATACCATTCCCTTGTTGTAGTCCGATATCACAACGGCCCCCAGTTCGTCGCGTTTCTTTTGTATGTACTCGAGGACTCTCTCTACACTCGCCTGCCGGACGGGCTGTCTGCTCTCCCGGTCGAACCGAACCACCTGCTGACTGTGGGCGACGATCCTTGTCTTTATCGTCGTGGGCCGGTCGTCCTCGACGACGATACCGTCGGTGTCCACCTTCAACCTTCCCAGTTCATCCAAAAGCCAGCGTCCCATCCCGTCGTCGCCGATCACGCCGCAGACAAAGACCTTCCCGCCCAGGGCGATGACATTGTTCATGACATTCGCGGAACCCCCCAGCAGGTGGCTTTCCCGTCCGACCTCCACGACGGGCACGGGCGCCTCGGGCGATATCCGGGAGACCTTGCCCCATATGAAGTGGTCAACCATGACATCGCCGACGACCAAGACCGTGGCGTGCGAAAAATCGTCCACGATCTGCCTCGCCTTCCTGGCGTTCAGGATCTTCATCATGATCTTCCCCCGAACCTCCTCCGATGCCATTCCCACGCCGTCTCGACGATAACGTCTAGGTCACCGAAACGGGGCCTCCATCCCAGGTCCCTCGATATCCTCTCGGAACTTGCGACAAGCCTCGCCGGGTCGCCCCGCCTCCGGCCGCTGTCTCTCGCCCTGATTTTCTTCCCCGTCACCCGCTCGGCAGCCCTGATGACCTCGCGAACCGAGCAACCCTTTCCGTTTCCGAGGTTGTAGATACCGGACTTTCCGCCTCTTTCGAGGTGTTCCAAGGCCAGGATGTGTGCCTCTGCCAGGTCCGTCACGTGGATGTAATCCCGGACGCAGGTGCCGTCGGGTGTGTCGTAGTCGGTGCCGAAGATCGTCACCTCTTCTCGTCTACCCAGGGCAGCGTCAAGTATCAACGGGATAAGGTGGGTTTCCGGGTCATGGTCCTCCCCAATAAGGCCGTCCGGGTCGGCCCCCGCCGCATTGAAGTACCGGAGGGATAAGTACTCGAGGCCGTAAGTAGGCGCATATTTCGACAGGATGTTCTCCATGATCAGTTTCGTCTGACCGTATACGTTGACCGGTTCCACAGGATGGCCTTCGTCTATGGGCAACCGCAACGGTTCTCCGTAGACCGCGGCGCTCGAGGAGAAGACGATCTTTCGGACCCCCGCAGCGAGCATGGCGTCGAGCATACGGATGCCGTTGACGACGTTATTCATGTAATAACGGCGGGGGTCTTCTTCCGACTCGCCCACGAGACTATGGGCGGCAAAATGAAGGACCGCCTTGACGCCGTAATTCCTGAAAATTTCGGCGAGGAGACCCGTATCCGAGAGGTCCCCCTCGATGAACTTTCCCCACTTAACCGCTTCCCGGTGGCCCCTGGAGAGGTTGTCGAAGGTGACGGTGTCGTAACCCCGTTCGTGGAGCACCTTCACCGTGTGGGAACCGATGTATCCCGCACCGCCGGTAACAAGTATCATGAAGCCCTTTCCTTGAAGTAGGCGAACACCCTCCTGAGACCCTCGTCCAATGGCACCTTAGGCTCCCACCCGAGGACGCGTCTTGCCTTAGAGATGTCGGGTTGTCTTACTTTCGGGTCGTCCACGGGGAGGTCCTTGAAGACGATCTTCTTCCCGCCCCCGCAGAACCCGGAGACCTTTTCCGCAAGCAAAAGGATAGTCATTTCCTGGGGGTTGCCCAGGTTGACGGGTTCGACTTCACCGGAGTTCAGGAGGCGCCAGAGGCCCTCCACCAGGTCATCGACGTAGCAGAAACTGCGGGTCTGCCGTCCGTCTCCGAAAACGGTCAGGTCCTCTCCCCTGAGGGCCTGCCTCATGAAGGTCGGGAGGGCGCGGCCGTCGTCGAGCCGCATCCTTGTACCATAAGTATTGAATATCCTGGCAATCCTCGTATCGAGGCCATGGTAACGGTGATAGGCCATGGTCATTGCTTCCGCGAAGCGCTTTGCTTCGTCGTAGACCCCCCGCGGCCCGATGGGGTTGACGTTTCCCCAGTAATCCTCGGACTGGGGGTGCACAAGCGGGTCTCCGTAACACTCCGACGTGGAGGCAAGGAGAAACTTCGCCCCTTTTGCCTTCGCCAGGCCCAAGGCCTTGTGGGTTCCGAGAGAGCCAACCTTCAGCGTCTGGATCGGCAGCCTGAGGTAGTCGATCGGGCTTGCCGGCGATGCGAAATGAAGGATGTTGTCGACCCTGCCCTCCACGTAGATATACTCGGTAACGTCATGCTTGATAAAAGAGAACCTTTCGTTTCCGAAGAGATGGGCGACGTTGTCGATGTTGCCCGTGATCAGGTTGTCCATGCAGATGACGGCGTGCCCCTTTTCGAGGAAAAAATCGCAGAGGTGGCTTCCGAGGAAACCAGCCCCTCCGGTAATCAGTGTCCGCTCGACTTCGGGCGGAAGATGCCGGGTGCTATTTCCTCGGGATGTTCTATCGTTTTCCTTCATGTCCGGTAATCTGACCTATGCTGAAAGCCGGGCTCAGACCTTCCTTTGGCACTCTATGTCTCTGAAACAGGATAACGAATGCTATTATCAGGGCCTTTCTTTGTCAACGACTTTCTCCCTAAAAAACAAGTTCTTTCTTGACTTAATCCTAAAAACGATATAGCCATATTAACTTTACTTAAAGCTGTAAGGTGCCAAGGTGCTGATGAAAGAAAAGGAAAGCGACTTTCTCAGGTCACGACGGGAAAAGATAGAGAGCCTCAAGGCCGAGGGCATCGAGCTCTACCCGAACGACGTCAAGGTTTCCGATACCGCCGCCGGTATCCTGGCCAGACTCGGCGGCCTGGACAACGACGCCCTGAGCAGAATATCCGACCGTTTCTCGCTTGCCGGCCGTATGATGGCGATCAGAGACTTCGGAAAGGGGGCATTTGTCAGCCTCCAGGACCGGACAGGCCGGATACAGGTCTTCTTGCGGAAGGACCGCCTCGGCGAAAAGACCTTTTCCCTCTTCAAGAAACTGGATGTCGGGGACATCGTCTACGTCGCCGGTAAGGCCTTCCGGACCAGGACAAACGAGTTGACGATCGACGCGGATGAGTTCAGGCTTCTTTCCAAGGCGGTAAGGGCGTTGCCCGAGAAGTGGCATGGACTGACGGACACGGAGGTGAGATACCGGCAGCGTTATCTCGACCTGATAGTCAACCCGAAGGTTGCCGACGTCTTCAAGAAGCGAAGCCGCATCATCGAGATAATCCGCCAGTTCATGAAAGAGCGCGATTTTCTTGAAGTAGAGACGCCTATGATGCAGTACATGGCCGGTGGGGCGGCCGCCCGTCCTTTCAAGACCTACCACAACACCCTCGACATGGAGTTTTATCTGCGGATAGCCCCGGAACTTTACCTGAAACGTCTTCTTGTCGGCGGGATGGAGCGGGTTTACGAAATCAACCGCAATTTCCGCAATGAAGGGGTTTCTTCCTCCCATAACCCCGAGTTCACGATGATGGAATTCTACCTGGCCTACGCCACTTACGAAGACCTCATGGTTATGACGGAAGAGTTGATAACGCGCATCTGCCTTGAGCTTTTCGGTTCCCTCAAGATCACATACCAGGGGCAGGAGCTGGACTTCAGCCGTCCCTGGAGACGGTTTACAGTCAAGGAGGCCCTCGTGGAGTTCGGCGGCGTCGAGCCTACCGTCCTCGAAGACCGGAACAAGGCCGTGGCTTACGCTAAGAGCCTGAAACTGGACGTCGATGACATGCCCCTCGGGAAAGTCATCATGGCCCTTTTCGACGAAACCGTCGAACCCAACCTCGTGCAGCCGACCTTCATCACCGGTTACCCCGTAGAGGTTTCTCCCCTGGCGAGGAGAAACGCCTCGGACCCTTCCCTCGTCGACCGCTTCGAGCTTTACATCGCCGGGAAGGAGATCGCCAACGCCTTCTCTGAACTCAACGACCCCGTAGATCAGCGGGAACGTTTTCTGATGCAACTGAAAGAGCGCGAGGCGGGGGATGAAGAGGCCCATGGGATGGACTACGATTACATCCGCGCCCTCGAGTACGGGATGCCGCCCGCGGCGGGAGAGGGAATCGGGATCGACCGGCTGGTGATGATCCTGACCGACTCGGCCTCGATCAGAGACGTGATCCTCTTCCCCCACATGAGGGTTAAGGACGAGGCAAGAAAGGAGGAAGACGACGAACCCGGAGTGATCGAGGGTTGACCGGAAGCCGTATGGGATACGAACTATTCATCAGCCTCAGGTATCTCCGCGCCAAAAGGAAGCAGATATTTCTCTCGATCATCACCGTCATCTCGATTTGCGGTATATTCCTGGGGGTGGCGGCGCTGATCATCGTGCTCGCCGTCATGAACGGCTTCGAGACGGAGCTGCGGGACAAGATCCTCGGCATGAACTCCCACGTCGTCGTGATGGGGTACACCGGGCCGGTCAAGGACTTCGAAAGGGTCAGGGAAAAGGTCGATTCGGTCAAAGGGGTGGTCGCCTCCACGCCTTTCATCTACAGCCAGGTGATGCTGAAGAGCGGAAGCCATGTCAGCGGTGTGGTGCTGAGGGGACTGGAACCGGAGGACGCCCTCAAGGTGATAAACGTGGGGAAGATGGTCGAAGGCAGCCTCAGCCGCCTTTCGGAGAGAGGGCGGACCGGACCCGGTATCGTCGTCGGGAAGGAGTTGGCAAAAAACCTCGGGCTTTCACTCGGTGACCCTGTGGACATCGTCGCCCCGATGGGGATCACGACACCCATGGGCATGGTACCCAAGATGAGACGTTTCGAGGTAGTCGGTATCTTCGATTCGGGCTTTTACGAGTACGACTCTTCCCTTGCCTGCATCTCCCTCAAGGAAAGTCAGGACTTTCTCGGGATGCAAGGCATGGTGACAGGGTTGGAAGTCAAGGTGGACGACATCTTCAGGGCTAAGGAGATTGCCCGGGCGATCGAGCTCGAGCTCGGCTTTCCCTTCTGGGTGCGGGACTGGATGCAGATGAACAAGAACCTTTTCTCGGCGCTCAAACTCGAGAAACGGGTGATGTTCATCATCTTGACGTTGATCGTCCTCGTCGCCGCCTTCAACATAGTCACCGCGCTGATCATGCTCGTCATGGAGAAGACGAGGGACATCGCTATCCTGAAATCCATGGGAGCGACGTCCAAAAGCATCATGAAGATATTCATCTTTCAGGGGGTTGTTATCGGCACCATCGGGACGATCTTGGGTTGCGCCGGCGGACTGGCCGTTGCCCTTAATCTGGAGAGAATATCCCTGTTCGTCGAGAAGACCTTCGGGTTCAAGATCCTTCCCGGGGACGTCTATTATCTCAATGCCTTGCCCTCGCAGGTGAACTACGGAGACGTCGCCGTGATCGTCGTTGGAACGATGGTGATCAGCTTCCTGGCAACGATCTACCCCTCCAGGCGGGCAGCCCGGCTCGACCCGGCCGAGGCGCTGAGATACGAATAAGAAAGCTCGTCGTGATCAAAGTCAGCAAGCTGAACAAGACATTCATCAAAGACGGCAAGAGGATAGAGGTCCTCAAAGACCTAGATCTGGATGTACAAAGGGGAGAGTCCCTGTCCATCGTCGGTGCCTCAGGGGCCGGCAAGAGCACCCTCATCCATATCCTGGGGACACTGGACCATCCTACATCGGGAGAGGTGATAATCGGGGGGAGCGATGTTTTCCGATGGGACGGCGGAAAGTTGGCGGCCTTCCGAAACAGGATGATAGGCTTCGTTTTCCAGTTTCATCACCTGCTCCCGGAGTTCAGCAGTCTGGAGAACACAATGATGCCGGCCTTGATAGGCGGTATGGCCGGCCGAAAAGCGAAGGAAAAAGCAGAAACAGTACTCAAAGAAGTAGGTCTGGGCGACAGGTTGGCGCACAAACCCGGGGAACTGTCTGGGGGCGAGCAGCAGAGGGTAGCGGTGGCTAGGGCGCTTGTCATGGAACCGGAGATCATCCTGGCCGATGAGCCCACGGGGAACCTCGACACGGAAACGGGGAGAAGAATAGAGGATATGTTGATCTCCCTGAACAGGGAAAGAGGGATCACACTGGTTGTGGTAACTCATAACGCATCCTTAGCTCAACGTATGTCACGCAGCATCGGGCTGCAGGACGGAAAGATTCGAAACCAGTGAAAAAGAACGGCTTCCTCACCGCGACGATTTGTTTCTTTTCGGTCCTCCTTATTTGCTCTATGCCGGCAGCTCATGGGGATGAGCTGAAAAAGGTCGCCCTCTTCCCCTTCGATGTGTATGCCGAAAAAGATCGCGCCTCCTTGCAGAAGCAGGTGGGTGAGTCGATCCAGAACAACCTGCTCAGAAGTAGGGCGATCCAGATAATCCCCCAGGATGTACTCATGAAGTCGCTGAACGGAAGGCAGATTGACGAAAAAACGGCCCTGCAGGTCGGACGGGAGGTCGGGGCCGACGTCGCGATCATCGGAAGCGTGTCGCAACTCGGGAAAGTCGTCAGCATAGACGCCAAGTTGATCGACGTAACGTCCGGCCAGGCACCCCAGGGGGTGTTCGTTCAGGGCACCTTGGCGGAAGGCATCGGCAACCTCTCGGCCCGACTGACAGACGACCTCATCCTGAAGATCGCCGCGGAAAAGCGCATCGCCTCGATCGTCGTCATGGGAAACCGCAAGATCGAAACGAGTGCCATCATGAACGTTCTCAAGGAATCCCCGGGGAAACTCTTTTCCCCCGCCGACCTCTCCGCCGACATCAAGGCCATCTACAAGACAGGCTACTTCAGCGACGTAAAGGCGGACGTCAAAGACACCCCGGGAGGGAAGGTGATCACGTTCACGGTCCAGGAAAGACCCATGATCTCCAATGTGGTCGTAAAGGGAAACGATGCTATAGAGACCAAAGAAATCGAGGCCGTGCTCACCGTCAGGCTGCGGCAGTTCCTGGATGTAGACAAGATCAAAGAGGACGTGGAGAAAATCAGGACCCTTTACCACAACAAGGGCTACTTCAACGTCGAGATCAAATACGACATAGAAATGAAGTCGGAGAAAGAGGCCATCCTGACTTATACGATCGTCGAAGGACGCAGGCTGTACATAAAGAGCATCTCCTTCACGGGTGTGCAGGCCTTCAGCCCCAAAGAGCTGAAGAATATGATGGATACCAGCGAATACGGCCTTTTCCATTTCTTCACCGACTCGGGAATCCTGAAAGAAGACAAACTCAAAGAAGATGTGAAGAAGTTGAACGCCTTTTACCTGAATAACGGTTACATCAACGCTAAGGTCGGGGACCCGGAAATCACCCACGACAAGCGATGGATCTACATCACGATCCCGGTCATAGAAGGGAAACGGTTCAAGGTAGGTAATGTGACCATCTCGGGGGATACAATCTCCGTTCCCCGGGAGAAACTTCTGTCGGAGCTCCAGATCAAGAAGAAAGAATTCTATGATCGTGAAGCGATCATGAGGGATATCGATTACCTGACCCAGGCGTACAACGACGAGGGTTATGCCTATGCCGACGTCACGCCCATTACCGTCCCGGACGAGAAAGAGCAGAAAGTCAACATAGAATATCAAGTGGTCAAGGGGGAAAAGGTCCATTTCAACCGCATTTCCATAGCGGGAAACACCAAGACGCGGGACAAGGTCATCCGTCGGCAACTGGCGGTAGTGGAAGGCGACCTATTCAGTCGGCAGAAGATGAAAGAGAGTTACGCGAACCTTGCCCAGTTGCGGTACTTCGAGGAAGTGGACATCCAGACGGAAAAAGGACCCGACAAGAACCTCATGGACGTGAACATCCGTGTCAAAGAAAAACCCACGGGGATGGTGAGCTTTGGGGCCGGGTACAGCGCCCTCGATTCCATGGTCATGTCGGGTCAGATCGTACAGCGCAATCTTTTCGGCAAGGGCCAGAGCCTGGGACTCACGGCGGCGATAGGCGGCAGGTCGAGAAACTACGACCTCTACTTCATCGAGCCCTGGTTGTTCGACATGCCTCTGTGGAGCAAAACCAACCTTTGGAATTGGGAGCGAAGTTACGATACTTTCAACGTGGAGTCATTCGGTTTCGGCCAGATGTTAGGTTACACTATATTTCCCAAGTGGCGTACAACAGGCTACTTAGGATACCGGCTGTCGAACGACAAGATAAAGGACGTTCTGCCGACGGCGGCACACATCATCAAAACGCAGGAGGGCACGACCCTGTTGAGCGGCGTCGAGGCCATGCTTGTTAGGGATACGACGAATGACAATCTGTTCCCGACGAAGGGCTCGAAAAATGCGGTTTCCGTCGAGTACACTGGCGGTCTTATGCAGGGGGACGTGGACTACACTAAATACCAGGCAAGTTCCGCCTGGTTTATCCCGCTCCCCGGTGAGACTGTCTTCAGCGCCCGCGGTCGGATCGGGTACATACAGGAGCGCGGGGACAAAGAAATACCGGTCTTTTACCGCTTCTGGCTGGGAGGTATCGATTCGCTCAGGGGGCTCCGCGACGTCGGACCGCGTGATCCGGAGACCGGCGACTTCATCGGAGGGTTGACCTTCTTGAACTTCAACGTCGAATACATCTTCAATCTCGTCAAGAACGCGGGGATGAAAGGCGTTGTCTTCTTCGACACAGGCAACACGTGGAACAGCGGTTATCATTTCGACGACATGAGGATGACGGCGGGCGGCGGTATCCGCTGGTTTTCTCCGATCGGGCCCATCCGCATCGAATACGGCTTCGTCCTCGACAGGAAGACGGGCGAACCCACGGGCAGGTGGGAATTCACGATCGGAACTTCTATGTAAGGGCGACCGTGGGGCTCCCGGGATCGGGTAAAAGGAAAATACGGGGTTGAAGGCGAGGCTGTTGTCCTCTCTCCACCCTGACAAATTAAAGGACGGATCATCATGAAAAGGTTTTATCTATCGGCAGTAGGGCTTGTGATCTTGCTGTCTCTCCTCGTACCGGCGACTGTCAGGGCCGAAAAAATCGGTTTCGTCGACATCCGGGAGGTAATCGCCCGTTCTGAGGCGGGAAAGAAGGCGCAGGCGGAGTTCAAGAAAGCCGTAGAGAAAAAGAGTCAGCTTGTCAAGCAGAAGGAAGCCGACCTCAAGAAAGATAAAAGCGAGTACGACAAAGTGCGACCCACTCTTTCGGATACCGCGGCGAAAGAAAGAGAAATGGAGCTGCAGAAGAAATACCGCGATTATCAACGCCTCGTTAACGACGCCGGCGAAGCGATGAAGCGCAAAGACCAAGAACTTTCCCGTAGGCTGCTCCCCGAAATCTACAAGGTCATAACCGCCGTCGGTGCCAGGGGAGGCTATACCGCGATCCTCGACATCAGCAATCCCGTCGTGGTTTACTCCTCGGGAGAGAATAACTTGACCGACCAGGTGATCAGCGAATTCAACAAGGTCCCCATCAAGGCCCAGGGAAAGAAGAAAACCTCTGAGAAGGGCAAGACAAAGTAAAGGTTGCGTCCCATGGAAAAAAGTGTCTCTGAGATAGCGGAAATCCTGAACGGGACGGTCATCGGGGACGGAAGGTTGACGATCCGCGACGTCAAGGGGATAGACGAAGCGGGGGAGGGCGATTTGACGTTCATCGCCAACCAGAAGTACCGCAAACATCTGGAGGATACAGGCGCCTCCGCCGTTCTCGTCTCGCCGGATGTCAAGCAATCAAAGAAAACGCTGATCGTCGTGAGGGATCCCTATGCTTCTATGGCGAGGGTCCTCTCGGTCTTCTACCCCCCCGATAGGGAAGTGGCCGGAATAAGTCCACTTGCGTTCGTAGCAAAGGACGCGTTCGTCTCGGAGGATGCGGTGGTATACCCCTACGTTTACGTGGGTGGGGGTGCCCGGGTTGAAAGCAGGGTCGTCCTGCACCCGGGAGTAGTCATAGGCGCGGGGGCCGTGGTCGGTGAGGAAAGCATCCTTTACCCCAATGTGACGGTCTACCGCCGCTGCCGGGTAGGCAAGCGGGTAATCCTTCATGCGGGTGTTGTGGTGGGCAGTGACGGCTTCGGCTACGCCGACCCCGGACGGGAGAACATCAAGGTGCCCCAAATCGGCATCGTTCAGATAGACGACGACGTTGAGGTGGGGGCCAATTCGACGATAGACCGGGGAACCCTGGGCAGGACCTGGATCCAGAGAGGAGTCAAGATAGACAACCTCGTCCAGGTCGCCCACAACGTCGTCGTCGGGGAAAATTCGGTCATCGTTTCCCAGGTCGGTATTTCAGGCAGCACAAAGTTGGGTAAGAGCGTAGTTGTCGGCGGTCAGGCGGGCCTCGTGGGCCACATCACCGTGGGGGACCGCGTGATGATCGCGGCAAGGTCGGGCGTCACAAAGGACGTCGCACCGAACAGCGTCATCGCGGGGGCACCCGGCGCTCCACATAGCAGGTGGCTGAAAATTCAGGGCGCCGTCGCCCGATTGCCCGAGATGCGGAGCGCGGTCAAGGGCATGCTGAAAAGAATCGAAAAACTCGAAGAAAGGATAAAAGCAAGGGAGTTTAAATGAACATCCATCCAACGGCCGTTGTATCTCCCGAAGCACAACTGGGGGAGGGCGTTCAAATCGGCCCTTACGCAATCATCGGTCCCGACGTAAGCATCGGGTCGAATACGTTCATCGGTCCGCACGCCGTCATCGAAAGGCATACGGATATAGGTGATAACTGTCGTATCCTTCAGTTCGCCTCCATCGGAGGCGACCCCCAGGACCTCAAGTATAGAGGCGAAGACACGAGGGTCGTCATCGGGAATAACAATGTGATCCGCGAGTTCGTGACCATCAACCGCGCTACTTCGGCGGACATCGGTGTGACGAAGATCGGCGACAACAACCTCCTCATGGCTTACTGCCATGTGGCTCACAACTGCAAGTTGGGCAACTTCGTCGTGATGGCCAATTCGGCGAACCTGGCCGGTCACATCCACATCGATGATTATGCCATCATCGGCGGTCTGACGGGGATCCACCAATTCACACGCATCGGCAGACACGCCTTCGTCGGGGGTGCTTCGGCCATCGCCCGCGATGTGCCGCCTTTCACGACCGTCGCCGGAAACCACGCGAAACCCTACGGCCTGAATATCGTAGGACTCCGGCGAAGGGGTTTTGACGAAGAGACGCTCAAGGCGTTGAAGCAGGCCTACAAACTCGTTTACCGCTCATCCCTCCTCCTCGCCGACGCCCTCCGGAGGATACGGGCTGAGGTGCCAGACATCCCGGAGGTAAGGCAGTTCGTCGAATTTATCGAGAAGTCGGAGCGGGGAATATGCAGATAGGGCGGGCGAAAGGTCAGGGACGGAAGGCATAGGGTAAAGAAAAAACATGAAGCGGGACGGAGTCGTCAGGGTCGGAGTGGTCGGAATAGGGCGTCTGGGCAACTACCACCTCCAGAAGTACAGTATGATGCCCGAATGCGTCATCGTCGGCGTCGCCGACATCGTCGAGGAGCGTGCCTCGAAGGCGGCCGACACTTACCGGTGCGAGGCATTCACAGATCACAGGGAACTTATCGGCAAGGTGGATGCAGTGAGCGTCACCGTCCCCACGAAGGACCATTTCGTCGTCGCCAGGGACTTCCTGGCTGCCGGGGCGGACGTCCTCCTGGAGAAGCCGATCACGACAACGCTCGAAGAGGCGGACGAACTGATCGCTACCGCCGAGCAGAAGAAGGCCGTCTTTCAAGTCGGTTTTGTCGAAAGGTTCAACCCCGCCATCGTCGCCCTCGAAAAGGTCATCGGCCGGCCCCTTTTTATCGAGACGCACCGCCTCCATCCATTTTTCACCCGCGGGACAGACGTGGACGTAGTCCTTGACCTGATGATCCATGACCTCGACATAATCCTCCACTTCGTGAGGACCCCAGTAGAAAACGTGGACGCCGTCGGCGTATCCATCCTTTCCGACAAGGTCGACATCGCCAACGCCCGGGTGACGTTTCATGACGGTTGCGTGGCCAACATCACAGCGAGCAGAGTCACCAACAAGAATATGCAGAAGATACGATTTTTCGGTTTCGAGGGTTATCACTCCATCGACTACGGAAAACGGGAGATCGTCTCCCTCGGCGCGAGGAGCGGTGCGAACGGCAGGCTGGAGATCGGCGTCAACGACGTCGAGGTGAAGATGCAGGACCCGTTGGAAGAAGAGATCCGGTCTTTCCTCCGTTGTGTCATCACCCGGACTGCGCCCCCGGTATCCGGGAGAGAGGCGAGGAATTCGTTGGAGCTTGCGCTCCGCATCACGGAAAAAATAAACTCGGGAAGGGAAAGAATCCTCCATGCTGCCGATGGTAGACTTGCAGAGACAGTATCTTGACCTCAAGGCTGAGGTCGATGAGGCCATCGGGCAGGTCTTGAAAGAGGCGCGGTTCATCCTTGGCCCGAACGTCGCAAGGCTGGAAGAAGAGATCGCCGCTTATCTCGGGTCGTCTTCCGCCATCGGCGTCGCCAGCGGTACGGACGCCCTGCTCCTTGCCCTCCGGGCGTGCGGGGTCGGCGAGGGCGACGAGGTGATCACGACGCCCTTCACCTTCATCGCCACCGCGGAGGTCATCGCCCTGTTGGGGGCCGTTCCCGTCTTCGCGGACATCGCGCCGGACACCTTCAACATCGACCCCGACAGGATAGAGGAGAAGGTCACCGCCCGGACGAAGGCGATCATTCCCGTCCATCTTTTCGGCCTCCCGGCAGATATGGACGGCATCCTCGGCATAGCCGGTAGACACGGCCTGGCGGTCGTCGAAGACTGCGCCCAGGCCTTCGGCGCCGAATACAAGGGAAAGAAGGTCGGGACCTTCGGCAACTACGGCTGCTTCAGTTTCTTCCCCAGCAAGAACCTCGCTTGTTACGGCGATGGAGGAATAGTCGTGACAGGAAACGAGGATTCGGCCGGCACGATAAGACTCCTGAGAAACCATGGGAGCAGAAAGAGGTACTACCACGAGGAACTCGGCTACAACAGCCGCCTCGACGAGATACAGGCGGCTGTCCTGCGTGTAAAGTTGAAGAGGATCGACGAATTCAACGCCGCCCGGAGAAAAAACGCAGACCTGTACCGCAAGTACATACGAAACGCCAGTGTGGCGCTTCCCTCAGAAACGGCCGACGGCAGGCACGTCTACCACCAGTTCACGGTTCTGTCGAAAAAGCGCGACCGGATAGCGGCTGCCTTGAACGAAAATGAAATAGCGTCGGCGGTTTACTACCCCGTCCCCCTCCATCTCCAGGAAGTCTTTGCCCACCTCGGTTACAGACCCGGCGATTTCCCCAACAGCGAACGTTGCGCCGCGGAAGCGATCTCCCTTCCCATGTTCCCGGAATTGACGGAAGAAGAAATCCGACGCGTCTGCGACGTCATAAACCATGTCTCCTGAAAGAGAAAACCGTGCCGTGCAGCCGGGACGCACAAAAAAGGTCCTGATCGTCGCCGGGGAAGCGTCGGGTGACCTCCACGGGGCCAACCTGGTGCGGGAGATGAAAGAGGTCGACCCCGGCATCCAGTTTTACGGAATCGGGGGGAAGAGGCTGCAAGAGGCCGGCGTTGATCTGGTCGCCCGTTCGTCGGAGATGGCCGTCGTCGGCTTGACGGAGGTCTTCGCGAAGTTCGGCTTCATCCTGAACGTCTTCTTTCGCCTGAAGAAATCGCTCGGCGCAGAGAAACCCGACCTCGCCGTCCTCATCGATTATCCGGACTTCAACATCCCTCTTGCCAGGGCCGCGAAGAAGAGCGGTGTCAAAGTTTTCTACTACATCAGCCCCCAGGTCTGGGCCTGGAGAAAAGGGCGTATCCGGAGCATAAAAAAGTACATCGACCGCATGGCGGTGATCTTTCCCTTCGAGAAGGACTTCTACGAAAAAGCGGGCGTCGCCGTGACCTTCGTCGGCCACCCCTTGCTCGACACGGCCCGGGCGACGGGTTCGCGGGAGGAAGTCCGTCTGAAGCTGGGGCTCGACCGGCGCGCAACCACAGTCGCACTCCTTCCCGGAAGCCGGGATAACGAAGTCACCCGTCTGCTCCCGTTGATGACGAAGGCGGCGGAAATCTTGAGTGAAGAATTCCCGGGCGTCCAATTCGTCCTCCCTCTCGCCGACACCCTTGATGAAGGTCTTGTGACGAGTATAATACGGCGGTCCACGGCCAAGGTACTCGTCGTCGCCGACTCCATCTACGACGTACTCGCTGCGGCCGACGTAGCCGTCGTTACCTCCGGCACCGCGACGGTCGAGACGGCCCTCATGGAAACGCCCATGGTGGTCGTCTACCGGGTCTCGGGCCTCACTTACTACGTCGGCAGGTTGCTCGTCGACGTGCAGAACATCGCCATGGCCAACATCATCGCCGGTAAGACGGTCGTCGTCGAACTGATCCAGGATGACGCAACTGCCGTGGCGATAGCAAAAGAAGTTGCCGAAATTCTTCGAGATGATATAAAGAAAGGTGCGATCGTCGAAGAACTGAAGAAGGTAAGGGAAAGGCTCGGCAGTCCCGGCGCTGCGAAGAGGGCGGCCCGACTGGCGGTCGAGCTGTTGAATTCGAACGGTTGAAACGATAAGGCTATGGAATTATACAAGCGGCTTTTAAAACTCGCCCGGCCTCACTGGCTGCGTTTTATCTTCGCCATGCTCTGCATGGCCGTCGTGGGCGCGACGACGGGTGCGGCGGCCTTTCTCGTAAAGCCCGCCATGGACGACATCTTCCTCAACCGGGACGCAGCCGCCCTCAAGTGGATCCCCGTCGCCGTCGTCGTCATCTACCTGCTGAAGGGCCTCGGCAATTACGGCCAGACGATAATCATGAGCTACATAGGCCAGCGTGTGGTCACGGACCTCAGGAACCAGCTTTACAATCACATCTTAAGGCAGCCGCTCTCGTTCTTCACTAAATACCCCACGGGCAACCTGATGGCCCGTCTCACGAGCGACGTGGGTCTGGTGCAGGGCGCCGTATCGGAGGCCGTAACGAGCATCCTCAAAGACTCCTTCAGCCTCATCGGACTCATCTTCGTCATCTTTTACCGGGACTGGAAGCTCGCCATCGTCGCTTCCTTCATCTTCCCGCTGGCGATCTATCCTGTGCTGTCTTTCGGCCGGAAGATGAGGAAGATCTCCGGCTACACCCAGGTAACCGTAGGGAGTCTCACTTCTTTACTCCAGGAGACGATCTCGGGTAATCGTATCGTCAAGGCCTTCGGTATGGAGTCTTACGAGAACAAACGTTTCGCTAAGGAAAACGAGCGCCTCTTCAAACTGACGATGAAGTCCGTGTCGGTGCGCGCCGTCTCGAGCCCGCTCATGGAGTTTTTCGGGGGTATCGGGATCGCCGCGATCATCATCTACGGGGGATACCAGGTCCTTCATGGCATCTCTACCCCCGGCACGTTCTTTTCTTTTCTGGCGGCGCTCATGATGCTCTACGAACCGGCCAAGAGGTTGACGAACGTCAACAACACGATCCAACAAGGGCTGGCCGGCGCCGAGCGGATCTTCAGCGTCATCGACACGGTCCCCGAAATCAAAAACAAAGAAGGTGCCGTAGAACTACCGAGGATATCAAGGGAGATTTGCTTCGACGACGTCTCTTTCCGGTATGAAGAAACGCTCGTGCTGAAGCACATCAACCTGAGGATCAAGGCCGGAGAATGCATAGCCCTCGTCGGTATGAGCGGCGGGGGAAAGACCACGCTCGTCAACCTGATTCCCCGTTTCTACGACGTGACGGAAGGACGGATCCTGATCGACGGGTACGACATCCGTGACGTGACCATCGAATCCTTACGCGCCCAGGTCGGCATAGTCACCCAGCAGACCATACTTTTCAACGATACCGTGAGGAACAACATCGCTTACGGTGACATCCGAAAGTCCGACGAAGACATAGTTAAAGCCGCGAAGGCCGCTAATGCCCACGACTTCATCATGAAACTGCCCCAGGGGTACGATACCATCATCGGCGAGCAGGGGGTAAAGTTGTCGGGCGGCGAAAGACAGAGGATATCGATCGCCAGGGCCCTTCTCAAGGATGCCCCCATACTGATCCTGGATGAAGCCACTTCATCCCTCGACACCGAGGCGGAGATCGAGGTCCAGGAGGCCCTCGACAAACTCATGGAAGGGCGGACCACCTTCGTAATCGCCCACCGGCTGTCGACGATCCGCAATGCCGACAGGATCGTCGTCCTCGTGGACGGGCGGATCGTCGAAGAGGGCACCCATGAGTCCCTGTTGCGGCGGAGAGGAGAGTATTACAAATTGTACAGTATGCAGTTCAGGGATAACGCAATTAACGGAGTGGAGGCGCAACACCTGACCGACGCCCAATGCCTGCCGTGAAACGAATCGTGACGAAAGCCTGGGACTTCGACGGGCAATCGGATTTCTCGAACCCCTTCCACTCCTTCCTCTACACCCTTTCTCTGGCTTACGGGGGCGCCGTGCGGTTGAGAAACGTCCTCTACGACGGCGGACTCCTGGGAGTGAAGAGGCTGCCCCGTCCTGTAGTGAGCGTCGGGAACATCACGGCGGGGGGCACGGGGAAAACTCCGATGGTCATCTTTCTGACAAAACTGCTGCGAGAGAGGGGATACCGTCCCGCCGTACTGAGTCGTGGTTACAGGGGAAAAGGCGAAGGACGGGTAAACGTCGTCTCCGACGGCGATCACGTCACAGCCTCCCCCGCCGAGGCCGGCGACGAACCGTTCCTCATCGCCTCATCGACCGGGGCGGCGGTCCTGACCGGAGCGGACCGATTTGCTACGGGAAGCCACGCTGTCGAAAGGCTGGGTGCGGACATCCTCGTACTCGACGATGCCTTCCAGCACCGAAGGCTCTTTCGGGACGTCGACATCCTGCTCCTCGACGCCGACAGGCCTTTCGGGAATCGATGTCTCTTGCCGCGGGGACCGTTGCGGGAACCCGTTAATGGTCTGAGACGGGCGGATATGATCGTCCTCACGAGGTCCGGCGAAGATAGCGGAGAATCGCCGGTCGAGGAGGAATTGCAGGCGAAGTATCCGGGGATACCGGTCTTCCGGGCCGTACGACAGCCGAAGGAAATCGTCCCCCTGTCCGCCGGGTCTTTCCCGCCCATACAGGCCGACCCGCTGGAGTCTTCCCCTTCTTCACCCCAAAAGAGGGAACATGATTCCCCCCCCGAATCCCTCCAAGGCAGGCGGGTCTGCGCCTTCGCTGGGATCGCCAACCCCGATTCCTTCAGAAAAACCCTGGCCTCCCTGGGAGCTGAAACGGTCGCGTTCCTTACCTTTCCCGACCATCACCGTTACAGGGTCGAAGATATCGAAGCCGTCAGGAAGGCGGCGGAGAAAGGCAAGTGCGAAATCACCTTGACAACGGAAAAAGACGGGGTAAAACTACGCAGTTTTCCGACGGCGGGCATTCATGCCCTGAGGGTTGAGATGTCGGTCACGGGCGGGGCGGGCGAATTCGTCGAGGCCGTTCTTGAGAAGCTGGGGAGATGAAACCGACAAAGGCAACACGGCGTATCATGTTTTTCTTCAGGCTTATCCCGCTTGGGTTGAGGAAGAAGATCTTTACGGCCGCGCTCCTTCTCTTCTACCACATGTCGCCGAAGCAGCGGCTGATCGCCCTCCACAACCTTAGCCGCGCCTACCCGGAAAAGGACATGGCGGAGATAGTCAAGATAGCCAAGGGCGTTTTCCGGCACGTCGGCATCGTCATAGCGGAATTTTTCGAACTCCCTTTCATAACGAAAGAGACCCTCCATCAGTGGGTGGAGTTCGACGGACTCGAAAACCTGCAAAAGGCGATCGCCCAAAATCAAGGTGTCCTCGCCGTTGGGTCCCATTTCGGCAACTGGGAACTGATGACGATTGCGTTACCCATGGCGGCTAAACCGATGCACATCATCCACCGTCCCCTGGACAATCCCATAATCGAAGACATGCTGGCCTGGGTCAGAACCCTGCATGGAAATTCGCTAATCCCGAAGGAAGGGGCCGCAAAGAAAATCCTGAGACTGCTGCGGAAAAGCGAGATCGCGGGCATTCTCAGCGACCAGAACATGGCAGCGCGAGAGGGGGTCTTCGTGGATTTCTTCGGCCGCCCGGCCTGCACAGCAGTGGGCACGGCAGTCCTGGCCATGAGGACGGAGGCGCCGGTCCTGCCGGCATTCATGCCCCGTATGCCGAATGGAAAGTACAAGTTCGTCATCAAGCCGCCGGTTAAGATCACCGTGACCGGCGACGACCAGGCCGACATCTTGGTCAACACCCAGCGTTTTACGAAGGTCGTTGAAGACATGGTGCGGCAGTATCCCGACCAGTGGTTCTGGGTCCACCAGCGATGGAAGACTAAGCCGTGCCAGATAGAGTAGAAGTTGAGATGCTGAAGGTCAGGGGCAGGGCGCCTTTCCCGTTCGGCAGGGTGCGGAACATCCTGGTGCGGAGCACAAACTGGATCGGCGATGTCGTCATGACCTTCCCGGCGATCGCCGCCATAAGGAAAACCCTGCCCGAGGCCAGGATTACGGTCCTGGCAAAGCCCTGGGTGGCCGAGCTCCTCTGCCTCTGCCCCGACGTGGATGAGGTCATGCTCTTTCAGAGTCCCGGTGTCCATGACGGCCTTTCGGGAAAACTCAGGCTCGCCGCCGAGCTTAAGGCAAGGCAATTCGACGCAGCGATCCTCCTGCAAAATGCGGTCGAGGCGGCGATCATCGCCCGCTTAGCCGGTATACCGGTAAGGGCGGGTTACGATTCCGACTGCAGGGGACTTCTCCTCACCCATTCCGTGGGGCGTACCCGGGAAATCCGCAGGGTGCACCAGGTCGATTACTACCTGGAGATGGTGAAGGCTCTCGGTTTTGCGTCGGCGGGCAGAGACGTGCGGCTCGGCCTCGGTGATGATTACCGGAAGGCCGGCGATGACTTCCTCCGGCATTACGGAGTCGACACAGGCAGGTTCCTGGTGGGGCTGGCCCCCGGCGCTACCTATGGCCCGGCAAAGAGATGGTATCCCGACAGGTTCGCCCGGGTAGCCGATCGGCTCCGCGAAGAATTCAACGGGGAAACTCTGTTGTTCGGGAGTAAAGCGGACCACGCCGTGGCGGAAGAGGTAAAGAAACACGCCGCTTACCCGGTCGTCAACGTTGCCGGGAAGACGTCGCTCAAAGAGGCGATCGCGCTTATCGCGCGGTGCCGCCTCTTCATCTCCAACGACTCGGGGTTGATGCACGTCGCCGGCGCGCTGGGCATACCCCTGATCGCCGTGTTCGGTTCCACCAACCCGGTGACGACCTCGCCGGTAGGGGAGAAGAGCCTTATCGTGACGAAAAGGGTCTCCTGCAGCCCCTGCCTGAAAGAAAAGTGCGATACCGACTTCCGGTGCATGGACCTCATAACGGCGGACGAAGTCTACGAAGCGGCAAAGGGGTTGTTGGCATCCGTTTTGTGAGGGTCATCTTTTTAGAAGCGGGAGCGCCGCAGCCGAAAACGACCGGCGGTAGTGGCCCCGGAAGGAAAGAGAATGAAGAATAACGTCGCCGTATTCATGGACCGGGACGGGACGATCAACGAGGAGGTGGGTTATCTCGGTCGGGTCGAAGAACTCGTCTTGATTCCCGTTGCCGCGGAGGCCGTTCGCCTGGTCAACGAGGAGGGCATGAAGGCCGTCGTGGTCACCAATCAGTCCGGCGTCGCCAGAGGGTTCTTCACGGAGGAAGACGTTCGCCTGATAAACGGGCGACTCGCAGAGATGCTGCGTGACGAGGGGGCCGTCATCGACCGGTTCTACTACTGCCCGCATCACCCGACGGAAGGAAGAGAACCCTACCGGGTCGCCTGTGCCTGCCGGAAGCCGGAACCGGGGATGCTCCTCCAGGCCGCGGCCGAGCTCGACATCGACCTCGCCCGCTCATACTTGATCGGGGATATGCTGAAGGACCTCGATGCGGCACACCGCGCCGGTGCAAAGGGCGTCCTTGTCAGGACCGGCTACGGGAAGAATGTCGGCGTCACGGACGGGCCGGATTACATCGCCGAGGACATCCTCGATGCCGTCCGCTGGATTCTTGACGACAGGAAGAAGGCACGCCATCCTTCGCCAGGCCCGAGATAACGTTATCGACGGAAGCCAATGAACATCCTGATCGTAAAACTGAGCGCCGTCGGCGATGTCGTCCACACCCTGCCGTCTCTGGCGGCGTTGAGAAAGCTCTACCCGGACGCCCATATCACGTGGGTTATCGAGGAAGCCGCGGCCGACCTCGTTACCGGCCATCCAAGCCTCGACAGGGTGCTCGTTTCCCGCCGGAAAAGCTGGGCCAAAAGTCTCGGGAGTCCCCGGCGCGCCCTCCGGGCGGTTGATGAAGTAAGGTCGTTCCTGCGTACGCTCAGAGACCGCCCTTACGACCTCGTCATCGATTTTCACGGCCTTTTCAAGAGCGCCGTCATCGTCTTCCTCAGCCGGGGAAAACGCAAACTCGGTTACGACAGCCTCCAGGAACTGAGCGGCCTCTTTCTGAACGAGAAGATCCCCGAGGACATGGACAAACACGCCGTCGACCGTTATCTCGACTTCTTGCGTCATCTCGGGGCTCCCGAGGAAGAACCCGCCTTTTTGATCCCCGTCGGCGAGGAAAACAGGAGGCGGGTCAAAGGCTTCCTCGAAGAGTACGGCCTTGACAGGGGCGCGGGATTTGTGGCAGTAAGTCCCGTGGCTCTGTGGGAGACGAAACTGTGGGAGGAAAACAGATTCGCGGCCCTATGTGACAGGGTCGTCGGGGAACTCGGCCTGAAGGTCGTCCTGACTGGTGATAAAGCCGGAGGTGTTCTCGGTCGCATCGAAGCCCGGATGACGGAATCGGCAGTGAACCTGGGCGGAAAGACGACGCTGCGCGACCTGGCGGCCTTGTATAAAAGAGCGAGGGTCCTCGTCACCACCGATTCCGGTCCGATGCACATCGCGGCCGCCGTCGGCACCCCGGTCATCGCCCTCTTCGGCCCCACTGCGCCGTGGAGAACCGGACCATACGGCCCGGGCCACATCGTCATCCGGAAAGCGATAGCCTGCAGCCCCTGCTTTCTAAAACACTGCGCAACCGGGCAGTGCATGAAAGACATCACGGTGGAAGAGGTTTTCGAAGCTGTAAAAAAGGGCATCGCGGACGTATAAAGCCCATGAATAAGGACCTCACATGAAACCACGCATCGGCTTTACTTTGTCGTTCTTCGTTGTCGTTTTCCTGAACCTCATAGTCTTCATACCCTTTGTATTCGCTGAGGATCGCGTCAGCACAGCCGCGGCGAACCCAGAGACTCGCTTCTGGAAAGAGTCCGGTGTCGTCATAGGTTACGGAACAAGCGAGATTCACGAGGGCCATTATGAACCGATGCTGTTCATCTGGCACCTTGCCTACGACCTCAGGAATTATATCCCGGCACTGAAGAACCATAAGGGAATCCTGGCCGGCGTCTGCGAGCCCCAGGTCAACCCGGCCTTCCGGCCGAGCTCGGACTTTGAATTCGGCGTGGGGGTGGGGCTGAAGTACTTATACCCCGTGACCGACAGGCTCTACCCATACATCCAATTGACCGTCGGGCCGCATTATATCTCCCTGCAAACAGAAGACCAGGCGAGTGGGTTTATCTTCTCCAACACTGTCGGCGTGGGAATTTACTACTTTGTCACCAAAAACTCGGCTGCCATGGTCGGGTATCGTGCTCGTCACATATCCAACGCCGGGACAAGGGAACCGAACGACGGGATCAACACCCATTTCGGCACCATAGGGTACTCTTTCTTCTTCTGAGGATTACGGCACGGAGGCGAAAATGGTGATCAGCAAAGAGCTGCTCGACATCCTGGCCTGCCCGAACTGTAAGGGCGACATCCGTCTTAATGAGGCCGGCGACGGCCTGGTCTGCGATCATTGTAAGTTGCTGTACGAGATCAAAGACGGCATCCCGATCATGCTCGTCGAGGAGGCGAAAAAAATCGAATGATTCACGGGCACCCTCGCAGATGCCAGAGGATGAGTCGCGAGTAGACGGACAACTTAGTCCTGATTCTTCTGTTCGCCCCGAGCAGGAAGAGATTCGCCGCCGCCATCGAAACCCAATCGACGGTCAGCCGGCAAAGAATCAATAATCGGGCAAGAATATATTGGGGTCGTTTGTACCATTTGCGAAAGTAAGCGTACCGAGACCGATAGAAAGCGATCCTCGACTCGACGCCGTGGCCGATACTCCGGCCTTGAAAGTGGTAGATCGCGGCCGAAGGAATAAAATAAACCTTCCAACCGGCCTTCTTCATCCGGAAGGCCCAATCCGTCTCTTCCAGAAAGAAGAAAAACCGCTCATCGAACAGCCCTACTTCGTCGATTGCCTTCTTTCTCACCATCAGGCAGGCGCCGATACATGATTCTACCTCAACGGGTTCCTTATAATCCTTTCGTTTACTCGGGTATCTTTTAGGAAAAAGGTATTCCAGGATAGAGGTGTTGAAGAGGAGGGTTAAAAGGCTGGGGAAGGCGGCGATGGAATTCTGCCTGCTCCCGTCTTCGTTCAACAACTGCCCGCAGGCCATGGCGGTGTCGGGGTGCTGCTCTAAAAAGAAAAACAGTTGACGCACCGCGCCGTCCGTGAGGACGGTGTCCGTGTTGAGGAGGAGGGCGTAGCGTCCCTGCATCACCTCCAGGGCCTGGTTGTTTGCCGCCCCGAAACCCCTGTTCGTCTCGTTCTCGATGATTTTGACGTCGGGGAAATCCTCTTTCAGCATGGCGACGCTCCCGTCTTGCGACGCGTTGTCCACCACGATGACCTCGAAGTGGATGTCCTTCAAGGTTCGATAGACGGACTGGAGGCAGCCGCGCAGGAGGTCTTTCGTGTTCCAGTTGACGATGACAACCGAGAGGTCCATTCAAACCTTTTTCGCCCCGCGACTGAGTTCGCTCAGTTTTGCGTACTTGAAGAATTTGTTTACCGAGTCGGTGACGGAGAGGATGAAACCCTGTCTCCCGTCAAGGAAACCGAGCCTCAGGATGTAGTTCTGAAGGAAGGCCAACTCCGCCCGCAGTACCGCCTCCCCTATCGAGGCCCTCCGGCCCTCGGCAAACGCCTCCTGTGCGCCCAGGGTGGAGTAACGGTCGATCTTCATCAAGATTTTGCTGAAACGTCCCTCGGTGAAATGCTCGATGGGTACGTCGAGGGCTGCGACCGGGCCGTCCACCTGCACCGACTCATGGACGGTGGCCTCACTCATCCGGCCGACCCCTCTTCGGAAGAGCCTGACGATCCGGTCCGGCCACCAGCCCATGTGTCTGACCCAGCGGCCCTGAAAATAATTTTTCCTCGGGAAGCTGTAACCCGCCGCACCCTTATCTTGTCCCGTGACAATGCCTTTGATGGCCTCTGCCGTCTCGGCGGGGATGCGTTCATCGGCGTCGAGGACCAGGATCCAGGGATGCCGACACCGGTCGACGGCCGACTGCTTCTGGGGGCCGAAACCCCTCCAGGGTACCTCGAACACCTCGCAACCGAGGTCGGAAGCCAGTTGAACGGTGCCGTCGGTGCTCCCCGAATCGACGACAACGATCTGTCCGGCGAAAGAAACACTCCTCAGGCAGTCGGGAAGGTTTTCGGCCTCGTCTTTCGTTATGATCGCGACGGAAAGGGGGATCTTATCTGTCATAGGAAGAATTTCTCGTGCCAAAGTACACCCGCTCGCCCTTGATTCGTCTCCTATCATCACAGGGCGAAAGGATTATCAGATTAGTGGGATCAATGCAATGTCGTGAAAGTCCGCGGGCAGTGCATCCCGTCGCCCCTTCTTCTGTCGCATCTTTCCTAATTCCTTGCGAATCCTCCTGCTTGTTGGTATCCTCACCGCGCTCGGCCGCCTTATCTTGTCGTGTCGGTTTGTCCCTCCGGGCAGGCATCACATCTCAGTGCAGGCCGCTTACTTTTTTACGGGGTTTCTATGACATCGGCATTCAAAACAGCGAAGACGGCCGAAATCGATCGGACGAAGTTGGCTGAATATTCCGTGCCGGTTTTGTTGGCCGTCTATATTTTTGCCCAGCCGTTCCATTACCTGACCGCTGTAGAGGAAGTGGGGATTTATCTCGCCTTTTTAATATCGGTTTATTTGGTCCTTACCAAGAAAGTCGAGTTTACCTTCGATACGCCTTTGTCTTTGCCGTTCGTGCTCTTCGCCCTGTGGGCGCTGATAGGGATTGCCTTCGCAATAAACAAGCCAAATTCCATCCACGACTTCTATGCCCATCTGTTGAAATACTATGTGTTGTTCTTTTTGGTGTTCAATTTTTTCAGGACTCGAGATAAGTTTTTGGCCCTGGCCCTGATCATAACCGTTTCCTTCACCATTTTTTCTTTGTGGGGGATGGTATGTGTATATGGCGTAGAAGGCAAAAAGCTCTTCGTGGACAGGTTCACCAGCCCCGCCTTTCTCCCTTATCGAACGTACATCCATGTCTTCGGAGCGATTACCGCTATGAGTTTCTTTTACTCCGAAACGGCTGTCTCGAGGAAATCGTTTTTTGCCCTCTGCATATTTGTCGATGTCTTGGCGACTTTCTTATCCCAGACAAGGAGCGCAATCATAGCCTTGACGGCCGCACTGTACCTGTTGCTCATCGTCAAGAGGAAGTACAAACAGATAGTACTTATTACGGTGCTCTTGTTGGCCGTAGTCTATTTCTCACCGGTCAAGGATCGGTTTCTGGACGAAAGGGAATACACTGTCAGAATAGCCAATTATTACCTGTACTCTGCAATCATCAGGGACTATCCCATAAAAGGTATCGGTTTCGGTATGCAGACCTACCAGGACCCCGGGTTGAATATCGATTCGTACAACAAGTATGTGCCTGAGAAGATACGGGTATCCCCTCCGAATCTGATCCCGCACAACACATTTTTTGACATAGCCGTGAGGTTGGGGTTGATCGGCTTGGGGCTTTATGTGTTGATAATTTTCATGTCCTTGAAGATGTTGTTTGTCGTCATCAGGAATAGAGCGGACCCGTTTCTCCGGGAATGGGGTTTTTGCCTCTGCGCCAATTTCTTGGCTTTCTTCATCCAGGCGATGTTTACAGAAACGTCGTTCGGAGTCCAAGCCCTTACGCAGTACTTGCTGTTCGCGATGATCGCGATACTCTGGAAAATCGACAAGGAGGGCGTGGGGACAGTTGGTGAGTAAGAAAGATGAAAAATTTCTCTTGACTCAAAACACAGTTACTCTGTATTTCTGCACATCCTGCTACGGTCTCCAAGGATGCGATACGCCCATGCAGTGAGGGGCGATGATAATGATAAGCAGTTGCGGGGTCTTTCCCGCGAGCCGTTATCTTTCGGGTTATTCAGACCTGACGACTATTTTAATCGGGAGGCCAAAATGATCAGAGACCTTGTCCTTAAGAACAGGAGTTACCGCAGATTTTACGAGGACTTTTCGGTCGACAGGGAAACCTTGCAGGAGCTTGTGGACCTCGCGCGGCTTACCCCATCGGCTGCCAACAAACAACCTTTGAAGTACATCCTTTCCTGCGACCGCGAGAAGAACGCCGTCATCTTCCCTAACCTGGCGTGGGCGGGATACCTCAAAGACTGGCCGGGACCCTCTGAAGGGGAGAGACCTTCGGCTTACATCATCGTGCTCGTGGACACGGAAATAAGTCGGTCCGCGGACATCGACTGCGGCATTGCCGCCCAGACCATCCTCTTGGGCGCCGTTTCGAAGGGGCTCGGAGGGTGCATGATCGCCTCAGTCCGGCGGGACAGTCTCCGGGAGGCCCTCAAAATACCGGCGCGGTACGAGATCATCCTCGTCATCGCCCTCGGCAAACCCAAGGAGACCGTGATCATCGAGAAGATGGGTTCCGACGGTGACGTGAAGTACTGGCGGGACGGCGAAGGGAGGCACCATGTCCCCAAACGGTCCCTCGAGGAGATCATTCTGCCCTGATCCGTTTCAGGGTGGGGGATGACCCCGGGCGACCTCGCTCACAGTCCCCTGGCAGCGATGTAAGCGGCGAGGTCGGCCACGCGGCAGGAGTAACCCCATTCGTTGTCGTACCAGGCGACGCATTTGGCCAGGTTGCCTTTCCCGCGGAGTACCTGCGTGAACTCGACGTCCACCGTCGACGAATGCTCATCGCCCTTGAAGTCCGTCGAGACCAGCGGCTCCTCCTCGCAGGCCATGATCCCCTTCAGTCGTCCTTCGCAGGCCTCCTTCAAGACGGCCCTGAGTTCCTCCGTCGTTGCCCCTTTCTTTAGCTGGGCCGAGAAGTCGACGACGGAAACGGTCGGCGTGGGAACCCGGAGGGCGTAGCCGTCGAACCGACCCGCCAGGTCCGGGATCACGAGGGCGATCGCCCTGGCCGCCCCGGTGGTCGTCGGGATGATGTTCTGTGCGGCGGCCCTGGCCCGTCTCAGGTCCTTGTGGGGAAGGTCGAGGATGCGCTGGTCGTTAGTGTAAGAATGGACGGTGACCATCATCCCCTGCTCGACGCCGAAGGCCTGATGGATGACGGATACCGGCGGCGCCAGGCAATTCGTCGTGCAAGAGGCGTTCGAGAGGATGTGGTGCTTGAGGGGGTCGTAGGCATCCTCGTTCACTCCCATGACGACGGTCAGGTCTTCGCCCTTTGCCGGGGCGGTGATGATGACTTTTTTCACGCCCGCCGCCCGATGGACGGCCGCTCTCTCGGCCGAGGTGAAAAGGCCGGTGCTCTCCACTACTATGTCGACGCCGAACTCGTCCCAGGGTATCTCCCCGGGGTCGCGGCAGGCGAAGCTCTGCACGGGTTGGTCGTTGATGAGAAAGCGATCCCTCTCCGCGACGACGGTTCCGCCGAACCGTCCGTAGTTGGTGTCGTACTTAAGGAGATGGGCGTTCGTCTTTGTGTCGAAAAGGTCGTTGACGGCTACGACCTGGAGGGTGGCGGCTTGCCTTTCCATGATCGCCTTCAGGACCTGCCGTCCGATCCTCCCGAAACCGTTTATTCCTATGCGGACCATGTTTTCTGTGTCTCCCTGTTGGTTCAGTCAATCAGTAATTGCCGGCCTGAGGCAGGCTGTTCAGTTGTCGTCCAGACGGTACTTGGACTCCGCCATCAGGTCGCGCTCCCGTCGGAGATGCTGATGCATCCTGGCGTTGTCCAGGGCGATGGCGCTCAGGTTAGCCGCCGCCTCCATAAACCGGATTTCCTTCTCTTTGAACCTTTTCACGTCATCCGTGTAAACACGCAAAACCCCGACTGCCGTGGTCCCTACGACGAGAGGAACGACTAGGACAGACCGGATGCCTTCCGCGCGGGCCATGTCGTTGTACTGGAATCGCGGGTCCGTCTGGGCGTCTTCGATCCAGATGACCTTCCCCTTGAGCGCTTCCTGGTCTATGCCGCTTTCCTCGACGAGGACGGGTCCTTTGTGGACGTAATCGCTCGAAAGGCCGTGGTAGGCCCCCAGGTTCAACCTTTTCTTCCGCTCGTCGAGTATCCGCAGTGAGCTGGCTTTGACCTTCATGGCCTCGGCAACGCTACGGACGATCTCCTCCAAGACGCGGGCCGGCTCCAGGGATGCGTTTATCACCTTCGCTACATCGTAGAGCGCGGTAAAGTAATCCATCTCTTTTTCGGGCATTTTGCCTCTCCTGTTTTTGGTGTCCCGATAACGATTGACAATCTTGTAAAAGGCAGCAAATCCACCTTAAACATCATGCCGGTGCGTCATCCCGATGAAAATCGGGGCGGCATCAAGGCGAATGGCCTTCAACGTCATACCGGCGACAGCCGGTATCCAGGGCTGTCAGCTGGTCACAACATCGCTGGCCCCCGGCCTTCGCCGGGGTGACGACTTTATACGAGAACTTCACGATCGACGGGATCGTGAAATGTAAAAATCGGTTTTTCGTCAAGCTTCGACAAGACTGCCATCCCTCACCGCACAGCCACTGTGACGGTTTGGGCGTCGAGGACCCGCAGTAACTCCGTCGGCGCCATTTCCGCAAGGAGCCCCTTTCTTCCCGCGTTGATGAGTATTTTCGGGAGGTCGAGGACCGTGGCTTCCACGTAAACGGGCAGGCGCTTGCGCGTCCCGAAGGGCGATGTCCCCCCGACCATGTAGCCGGTGTGTTTTTCCGCGACCTTGGGGTCGCAGGCGCTCACCGACTTGACGCCCAGAAACCTCGCCATGTTTTTCGTCGAGACGTGCCTGTTGCCGTGCATGATGACGATGAAGGGTGACTTTCGCTCGTCGTCCTCCATGACGATCGTCTTCACGACCCGGTACTCATCGACTCTCAGTTCCCTGGCCGCCGTCTCGGTGCATCCCCTCTCCTCGTATTTGTATGGGTGGAGCGTGAAGGTAACCCCTTTTTCCTTCATCATCCTTATCGCCGGCGTCGCCGGGAAGTGATCTTTGGTCAATTCTACTCCTCAAAAAGGCCGGAAGGCAAAGGGCTAAAAAGACATGCCCGGCTTCCAGCTCTTCCCCTGCCATGTATTCCTTTCTTCCATAGCCTCGCGGATGGCCCGAAGGTTCGCCTGTTTTTCCAGGGCCCACTGCGGCGCGACCAGTTCCGCCGGGTGGGGGTCGCCGGTCAGACGATGGATGACTACGGAAGGCGGCAGCAGCGAAAGGAACTCGGCGACGATTCCCGCGTATTCCTCGCGGTCCAGACAGCGATAGGCCCCGGATTCATATAGTCTGTGGAGGACCGTACCCTTTACGACGTATAGGAGGTGAATCTTGACTGCCTGGATGTCCATCCCGGCGAGGGCCTCGGCCGTTTCGAGCATCTCGCGTCTCCCCTCGCCGGGGAGCCCGAGGATGACGTGGACGCAGACGTCGACCCCTCTCCGGCGGGTTCTGTCGACGGCCTCTTGGAAGACCGAGAAGGTATGGCCCCTGTTTATGAGTTCGAGGGTACGGTCATGGGCGGACTGAAGGCCATACTCGACAGAGACAAAGGAACGCCGGTTCAGCTCGGCGAGGAGGTCCAAGACTTCGTCGTCGACGCAGTCCGGCCTCGTGCCGACGGCGAGGCCGACGACTTCCGGAACGCCAAGGGCCTCCTCGTAACGGCGGCGGAGCGTCTCCACGGGCCCATAAGTGTTCGAGAAGGACTGGAAGTAGGCGATGAATTTCTCCGCCTTATACCTTTTTTCCAGGGCGGCCTTTCCCCTCTCGAGCTGCTCCCGGACCGAGAGGGACGAGAAGGCGCCGGTCCCGGAACCGCGGGTGTTGCAGTAGATGCACCCGCCGGTGCCGACCTTTCCGTCGCGGTTGGGGCAGGTGAAACCGGCGTCAAGAGTGACCTTCTGTACGCGGCAGCCGAAACGCTCCCGCATTGCCCGGGCGAGGTCGTTGTATGGCAAACTTGACATGGCTCTTCGAGGATATATAATCAAAAACCCTTCGCTATCGAACGGATACATTCTGGCTTCATACCCTGGAATTGTCAACCCGGAAGTTCGATTTTGGAGGAATCAAACGTCTTTACGCCGGGACCTCTACACCGGAGATGGCCTTCGGGAGGGGTCCGCGGACTTTTTTTGGACCGTGAGCCTTGGAATGTCTTCTCAGTATGACGTGATCGTCGTCGGTGCGGGCCATGCGGGCTGCGAGGCCGCCCTCGCGGCGGCCCGGATGGGGTGCCGGACGTTGCTCTTCTCGATCAATCTCGACACCGTGGCGCATATGCCCTGCTCGCCTTCGATCGGCGGCGTGGGAAAGGGACACTTGGTGAAGGAAGTGGACGCCCTGGGGGGCGAGATGGGGAAGGCGGCGGACCTCACGGCCCTTCAATACCGAACCCTGAACACCCGGAAAGGCCCGGCCGTCCGGAGCACCCGCACGCAGAACGACAAGGCCCGTTACCGGATACTCATGAAGGGCGTGGTCGAGCGCCAACCCCTGATCGACCTGAAGCAGACGCTCGTCGAGGAGATACTTGCCGAGGGCGGCAGGGTCGTGGGGGTCCGGGATCATATCGGCGCGGAGTTCTTCGCACCGACAGTGGTCCTGACGACAGGGACCTTCCTCCACGGGCTGGTCCATATCGGGAGGAAGCAGATCCCCTCGGGGAGGGCCGGGGAGTTTCCGGCCGATGGCCTGGCCGAGAGCCTGAGGAACCTCGGGTTCAGGATGGGGAGGATGAAGACGGGAACGCCCGCCCGTGTCCGCCGGGACACCATCGACTTTTGCCGTTTCGCTGAACTGCGGGGAGACGAAGAGCCGAATCCCTTCTCCCTCTTCACGGAAAAGACGGAAATCACCCAGATTCCCTGCTACATCGGGCGTACCGGTGAGCGGACGGGGGAGATAATCCGGCGCAACATCCATCTCTCGCCCCTTTACAACGGGACCATCCAAGGGGTGTCGGCCCGGTATTGCCCGTCCTTAGAGGACAAGATGATGAAGTTTCCTGAGAGGGAGCATCACCAGATAATCCTCGAACCGGAGGGGCTCGACACCGAAGAGATCTACGTGAGCGGCACGGGCAATTCCTTGCCTTACGAGGTACAGATCGACCTCGTGCGGTCCGTTCCCGGCCTTGAAGAGGCCCGCATCATGCGGCCTGCCTACGCCATCGAGTACGACTTTGTCTACCCTACCCAGTTGAAACCGACGCTGGAAACGAAGCTAGTCGAGGGTCTGTTTTTCGCGGGACAGATAAACGGAACCTCTGGTTACGAGGAGGCGGCCGCCCAGGGACTCTGGGCGGGCATAAACGCGGCCCTCAAGGTGCAGAAGCGGCGGCCCTTCATCCTCGACCGTTCCGAGGCTTACATGGGTGTCATGGTCGACGACCTCGTCACGAGGGGGACCCGCGAGCCTTACCGGATGTTCACGTCCCGCGCCGAATACCGACTTCTGTTGAGAGAGGACAACGCCGCCTTTCGCCTGGTCGAGAAGGGTTTCGAGCTCGGCCTCCAGGACAGAGAGGCCTTGGAAAGGGTAGTGGAGAAGGAAAGGCGCGTCGAGCTGGAGACGAGACGGCTGGAGCAGAAGAGGGTGAGGTCGACGCCGGAAGCGAACCGCATCCTCGAGAAGGCCGGCTCGGTTCCCATCGACGAATCCGCTACGCTCAGCCAGATACTGAAGAGGCCCGAGGTGTCCTATGCCGATGTCGAGGCGATCGAGGGCGTCATTTCCGACCTGCCCGCGGACGTGAAGAGGCAGGTTGAGGTTCGTTGTAAGTACGACGGCTACATCAGACGCCAGGAGGCGGAGGTGAAAAAGTTCAAACACCTCGAAAGGCTGGAGATACCGGGGGACTTCGATTACCGCGGGATACCGGGGCTTTCCAACGAACTCAAGCAGAAACTCGGCGAGATACGCCCCCTTTCCCTGGGGCAGGCCTCGCGTATCGAAGGCATGACACCCGCCGCCCTTTCCGTGCTCATGGTCTTTCTCAAACGGCACCGGGAAGGAAAAGCATCTTGACTGAACAGGTTTGCTGGTAAACCGCGTCGATGTATGTCCCTCGGCTCTTTTCCGTCCGGGGTCATTCGGCGCCGCTGCCGCCGTCGAGCCTTAATTCTTCCAGCGCCCTGAGGACGTCATCTTCACCGCTGTAATGCTTTTTTCCCGCCCTCCCGGCGATCACGACGGTGGGAGTGGACCGGACGCCGTCTTCCTTGATGTAGTCGTTGTACTTTCGGAAGAACGGGGCGGTGTCCCGCTGCACGACTTTTATCTTTTTCGCCTCAAGAAAATTCCTCAACTCGCTTTCCGTTTTCAATCCCTTTTCCGCCGCCTCGAAGAGCGCACGCCGGACCTGGTTGGCGGATTCAAGGGTTTCTCCCCCCGCACCGGTAGCGTAGATGTAATACCTTGCGTAAAGGACCGTTTCGCGGTGCATCGGTGTATCGATAAAAAGAACCCGTCCCTTTCCGTCCCGGGCGATCTCTTCGGTCAGCTTCTCTATCTTCGGTTCCACGCGGCGACAGGGCGCACAGAAATAGTCCGAGTAAACCCGGACCTCCCTTTCCCCCTGCCCGTAAACGTACGGGCCCGTCTCGGCGGCATACGCAGGCAAGGCGCTCCCCGAAAAGGTCAAGACAAAGAAGGCGAACCCCGCCAGCACGAATAGTATGAGGGGATAATGTCTCGACGCCGGCGAGAACCGGACGCCTCCAAGGAGGTAGAGCAGCCGCCGCCATCCCCTTTCGGCGGGAGGTTCATAGTTGACCGCAAAGGCCAAAACCACGCAGGCGGCGAAGGCAAGGCAGTAGGGGCAATAAACACCTTCTTTCAACTGGAACCAGAGGAGGAACACCTCCCCTCCCATCCCCGCAGCGAGGGCAGCTCGCAAAAAATGGCTCCTCTCCGCCCAGGCAAGGACGGCAACTACGGCCATGAAGAGAATCCCGACCAACTTGAGGTCGATTCCGAGGACGTCGCCCTGGAGATAGGAGCACTCACCGTCGCAAAGGGTGTAGAAGGCCATCGTCCCTATGCCGACGAGCGCAAGCACGACAGTCGCCGTTTTCTTTGTCCGGGAAAGGCGCCTATCCATCTTCGGCTCTCAAGATTTCCCGGCCGCTTTTTCTCTGTAACGGGCCATGATCTCCGACCGGGTGAGGATGGGGACTACAGGACGGACGTGCCGCTCGATCAACTCCCGGCCGCCTTCTTCCCGGTCGATGAGGACGACGGCGAGCTCTACGGTCAGCCCTGCCTCCCGGGCGCTTTCGACCGCCGCGATGGTCGAGGCCCCGGTAGTCACCACGTCGTCGATGACGGCGACTTTATCGCCAGGCCTCACGTTTCCTTCTATCTTGCTCCGGGTCCCGTGGGCCTTGGCGTCCTTCCGGACGATGAATGACCGGATAGGGCGACCTTTCTCGAAGGAAATCAGGGCGAGGGCGTTGGCTATCGGGTCGGCGCCGAGGGTCAACCCCCCTGCCGCCTTCACGTCCGTGTCCTTCAATATATCGAAGACGAGGTTGCCGATGAGGTACATCCCTTCCGGGTCGAGTGTCGTGGGTTTGCAATCGAAGTAGTAAGGGCTCTTCCTCCCCGAGGACAGCGTGAAGGGGTTATCCTCGTTGTACCGGAAAGACCGCTCGATGATGAGGTCGGCGAGCCTGTCCTTCATTTTTTCAAGGTCTTTGTTCGTCATGTCTTACCGAATATCTCCTCGAGTTTTCTGACCGCCTCGACGCCGTCTTTGGCGTATTCGGCGCCCAGGGATCGGGCGTAGGCCTTCGTCACGACCGCGCCGCCGAGCAGGAATCGGCAGTCGGAACACTCCTTGGCGGCCAGCTCCATCACTTCCTTCATGCGTACCATGGTCGTCGTCATGAGGGCGGACAACCCGACGACCGCTCCTCTGTGGGCCTTCGCTGCCTCGATGATTTTCCCTGCGGGCACGTCTTTCCCCAGGTCGATGACCCTGTAGCCGTGGTTTTTCACCATCAGGGCGACGATGTTCTTCCCGATGTCGTGGATGTCCCCCTCGACCGTCGCGAGGATGACGGTCTTTCTGTCGTCGGCTGCAAGGTCTTCTTTGAGGTGGGGTTCGAGGTAATCCATGCCCTGCTTCATCGCCTCAGCGCTCGCGATGAGCTGGGGCAGGAAATACTCCCGCCTGTCGAACCTTCCCCCTACCTCGGTGATCGCCGGTATCATCACGTCCTCAACGAGGCCGAGGGGCGACGCCCCTGCGGCCAGGGCGGCGGCGAGCAACCTTCCTATGTCCTCCCGGTTGCCCTCCAGGATGGCCTGGTATACTTTTTCCTCCGGTGTCGTTGTTTCGGGGGTCTCTCGTTTCCCGGAGTTTGCGGCCTGTTCACTGAAACGGGCGATGAAAGCTGCCGCGTCCCCGTCCTTCTGGGTGAGGAGGTCGGAGGCGGCCTTGATGTTCATGAGCTCCGCCTGGCCGGGGTTGGCGATGGCGAGGGTCAGTCCCTTCCCGGCAGCCATGGCGAGGAAGGCGGCGTTTATCCACATTCTCCCCGGCATCCCGAAGGAGACGTTCGAGAGGCCGAGGACCGTTCTTGTGCCGAACCTGCGGGAGCACCACTCGACGGTTTCCAGCGTTTCCAGCGCCGCCCGGGGGTCCGCCGCGACGGTCATGACAAGCCCGTCGACGACCAGGTCCTCCTTCGTGAACCCCCGCGCCCGTGCCCTCCGAAAGACATCCCGGATGACCTCCTTGCGTCTCGCCGCCGTCCGGGGGACCTCCCCCTTTGCGACGGGTAGGAGGATGAACATGGCGCCGTATCTGGCCGCCGCCGCAAGCAACCTGTCGATTTTCTCTTCTTCGCCGGAGATTGAATTGAGCAAGGCCCGGCCCGGGTATCTCCTCAGAGCTGCTTCTATCGTCTCGACCTTCGGCGAGTCGATCACAAGGGGCAGGGCGGTGGCGACCGCGAGCACGTCGACGGCGCCAGTCATGGCCTTTACTTCGTCGATGCCGGGGACGCCGACATTGACGTCGAGGAGGTCTGCGCCTTCCCTCTCCTGGTCGCGGGCCATCTGGCGGACCAGGGTGAACCTTCCTTCCGTGAATTCCTCCCGGAGGGCCTCCCTCAGGGCCTTTTTCCCCGTGGGGTTTATCCGCTCGCCGATGACCTTCAGGGCGCCTCCCCGGTCGAGAAAGACCGTCTTCCTCGGCGAGGTGAGGGCTGCGATCGACCTTTTCGCCGGCAGGATGGGTTTCTTGTTCTTCAAGTTCCTCTTCAGGGAACGGATGTGGTCGGGCGTCGTCCCGCAGCAGCCGCCCACTAGGGCGGCGCCGGCGGAGGCAAGCTCCTTTCCGAAGGCTCCGAACTCGGACGCGTCCATCGGGAAGACCGTCTCCCCTTCCTTGACGACCGGTATCCCGGCGTTCGGCTTCGCCGCGAGGGGGACGGTCGCGTGGGGCTTCATGGCGGAGATGAACCGCATCATGTCCTCGGGGCCGGTGGAGCAGTTGCAGCCCACGGCGTCGGCGCCGAGGCTCTGGAGGGTTACGAGGGCCGTCACCGGGTCCGTCCCGTTCAATGTCCGCCCGTCTTTCTCGAAGGTCATCGTGACCACCGTGAAGAGGCCGGTGATCTCCCGCGCCGCGATCAAGGCGGCCCGCGCCTCCTGGATGTCCAACATGGTCTCGATGACCAGGAGGTCCACGCCCCCTGCGATGAGCCCTTCTATCTGCTCCTTGAAGATGTCAACTGCTTCCTCGAAGTCGAGCGGACCGAAGGGCGAAACGAACCGACCCGTCGGGCCGACGTCGCCGGCTACGAGGGCCTTCCCCTCCGCCGCTTCTTTTGCCAGTCGCGCGAGCTTCCGGTTTATCGCCTTCACGTCGGAGAGGCCGTATTCGGCGAGCTTCAGCCTGTTTGCCCCGAAGGTGGCCGTGTAGATGATGTCGGCCCCCGCCCGCCGATAGCCGGAGTGAACGGCCCGGATCGCTTCGGGATGGTCGATACACCAGGCCTCGGGGCAGACCCCCGACGGCATACCCATTCTGTGGAGCTCCGTCCCGGTGGCGCCGTCGAGGAGCAGGACCTTTTTCTTGAGGAGGCTCGGTATCTTCATCTTCCGGTGCGCAATCGTTGCAAAATCGAAAAACGGCGATTTACAGTAAACTTTGAAGGCGCCGATACTACCATCAACCCGATATGGGTGTCCAGTTTTTAGGGAGAGTTATAGAATCGCTTCTTCGATTAGAAGCCCATCCGGGTCCGCCACCAGCGTGAACAGGCGACCTTTGAGGTGAACTCGCGCAGAATCATAGCGCAGCCTGTTTCTGCGCGAGGCGATGAGGACTAAGGCGAGCGATTCATCTCTCTCGACCTTGCATTTGTTCGCTTATGGCTGCATGCAAGTTGTCAAGCGTACAATGCACAGTGTCCTCAACCACTTACCACTCTTGGTATCATAGAAAGAGTTACGATTTCCAATACGAGCCGCGACGATGCACGTGTTTATGGCTAGACCACAAGTTATGAAGACTCTCCCTCAACGCAAGGGTGTCCTGATGTTTTAGGTCGCGTTCTCCCCAAAGAAGCCACACTAAGGTTTGGTGGGTATGATTTAAATAACACTTCATCAAATCGGCGCGTAAGTACAGTAAGTGGGAGCGGAACGTGTCTTCATCGGCCTTGAACTTTCGATATATTGTGGCGACACGTCCGCCTTGATCGTATAAGTCCCATTCGCCTTGTCTATTAACTAAACTTAGTTGCTCACAAATTGCTGGGGCAGGAACCGTAATGCCGCTCACCTGATTGAGTGGACTGTGGTAGCCTTCCCAAGCAAAGCTGTAAACAGGCACTTCAACAGGAATCCCCGTACTGCTATGCCTCGAAAAAGCTTTCCGTATATCGCGCTTTACTCTACCATCTTGTTCGCGGAGGTGTGATCCGAAACGGGGAGACCAAGGAATTTCGCCTGCGTATGTGTAGTAGTCTTCCGTTGGCTCCGGGATAGCCATATTGCCTGGGTACTCGACCGTCTTAAAAGCTGCCAATAGCTTTTTGACATGACCGCGTTCCACCAGCAAGCCCCGGAGAAAAGTAAATACACACCTTGGGTCATCCTTTGAAGACTGCTCAATGTAACCGTCTAGAAGCACCCACGGGCCATCCTGACCATCCACTTCTTTAAGATGTAGCAGATGATTGTAATTTGGAATGGGGCCATCTGTGATCCATGCCCGAGGTTCTGCAGGAGTCTTGGTGAATAAATCGGGTAACGGGGGTTGCCAAGTCTTCGCAGGTTCAGGGAAGCTGGGATCAATGTCGGCGTCAGATGAGCGTTCGCCAGCTCGCCAATCCGGTAAAGTGCCCTCGTCGAACCTAATTCCATACATTTCAAAGAAAGCTATCCAAGAATATTTCTTCCCGTATCTGTCTGTCTTTGGGACTCCACGGCTTTCAGCTCGCCATGATGAGCCGCGGATTCTCTTGTCTATCTCGGCAAACTGACTTGACCTGTATCCCAATTGCGCGATCCTGTATTCGATTTGATGCCTAACTTTTCGATATATTGAGTTATCAAAGTCGTAGTTTCTTCTATGCGGAATCAGCCTGCCAATGGTATAGTTTCCGAAGTCCATAAGGATTGACCCCTTGGCTTCGGCTATATCAGAGTCGCTGATTTTATCCGGTTCCAAAAATGGTGAGGGAATTTGACTGAACGTAGGTTGTAAGTGCGTTCTCTGCTCATCTGGTATGCATCCGGGAGCCAACCGGGTTGCCAGATTGATTACACCCCGGGCATAGTCCCTCATCAAGACATGGCAGGTAGCGTGCGGAGCTTTAGGAACGAACATCTCCTCTACCAATTTGCGTGCAAAGTCAGGGAGTCCCTTACGTAGCTCTTCACCCCGAGGATCGGCCCAAAGCGACATCACAACGCCGTAACACGCCGCAAGCATACGCTCAGGTACATAAGGGTCATTTATTTCCAGTGAGTTCAGTGTCAGATCAAATAGAGCCTTTGGATTGCTGCATCCAAACCAATACAACGCACGTGTGGCATGATCACGTAGCAGACGGACTGTGCTTGTGAGGGTCCACATCATCCACCGTGCTTTCAACTGATCCCGGGGGCTTAGAGCCTGCACCGACCGCCAGCGTTGCTCTAACCACTTTATATCTTCAAGTATATCTTCTTGCCTGCTGCGAACCCATTCCGTCCATCGGCGATCGCGTTCCGCCATCGACATTGAGCGAAGAACTTCGTTCAAGAAATCCACATTCAGGGGATGGGCTTGAGCCGCACGGGTGGTCCAGAGCCTATAGAATAGGTCACGGTGTCCTTGCGGCTGTTGAGCAGTAAGGGTGGCTAATTGTGATACTGTCTCACTATCCAAGAACTCCTTGTCCAACCATGCCGAGTTATAAAGAGCCTTTGTCCGGAGTGGTTCGTCCAACAGGGTCCAGAGTTGCTCTCTGTATCTGCGGCGAGGCGTCAGCCCCACAAGAGCCGTAAAGATATCAGCTGCGAGTGGATGCTGCTCTCCTACATCACCCGCAATCATTTTTGTTGCTTCCGCTTGTAACCATCTCATAAACTCATCAGACCCTGCATACTTCTCAATCAGTGCATCGGCTACGAGATGACCGGCTAAGGCATCATAAACGACAGCTATCTGATTACCACCCAAACGGGGGTCGGATACTCGGATGAGCACACGTTCCTGTTCCAGGGCTCGGATAATGCTCTGATCCCACGGACGAACATGATCGCCTAACCGTTCGCGTAATTCATCAAGATCAAGGCTGCGCGTTTTCGCTTCCCATAAACACAAGCCGATCTTGCTAAGCACGGTGCGAATGTCAGACTCAAAGTAACGCCAGGAACGAGGCGAGAGCTGTGCAATGCGTTCTGCTACCTGTTCCAAGTATCGCTCAAACAATGAGGTCAGTGAGCCAGGCATCGCTTCAACACCTACGAGCCGCTCACGTTTAGGATTTGTCACCTCGCAAAACATGCGCAACGTGAGTGGATGTTGGAGAAGTTCCAATGGTAGCGCTGCATCCGATGGGTCGATCTGGTAATATTTGAAATAACGGCGCACTGCATCATAGATGTCGTGTCCAAAGCCTGGTATCTCCAATCGTTCAACCCCATCGGGCAGCGCCTCTTTAACAAAGTCTGAACGAAGAGTGCACACCACCACGACATATGGATACCGGGCTAGCATCTCATTCAGTGATGCAAGTTGCTGCTTCCAGTCGCGAGGATCCTCTGCTTCGTTCAAGCCGTCAAGGACGATGGGTAAACGTCTGCCCGCACGCTGACCTGCAGCGTCTACGGCAGCGACTAACGCTGCGAAACTCTCTACAGGGCGGCCGTTGATAACAAATCTGCGAGCAAGATCATCAAGGGTTCCTCGGGCTGCCAGGTCACGTCCGTGGATCAGGATACCGGCAGGACGGTTCTCTACCGGGGCAGTGAGTTGGGCTGATAGGTGAGTCTTACCATATCCTGCATCAGCAACAACCGCGATCAAGCGATCCTCCAGCGCCTTGCGAAAATCATCGAGGAGCCGATTAGCAGCGAAAATATCTGCCACCACGTTAGTGGCCCGCAAAACGACAGGACGTCGCTCTCTCCTCAATCGGCGAAGCAAGACATTCCACCCAAGATCAGGACCGCCTCGGGCAGTAAGTGCTTGATGCACGATTTCATAATCTCCACCTGCCAAAGCGGTATGCGTCTGACCTAAGGTGTCTGCAACGAGAGTTGCGGTCACGACTAACCTACTGACCTCTTCCACGATGTCCTTAGGCAAACTTGCCAGCTCAGTGCTGACAGCAGCAACACCATCCCGAAGCCGGTTTGTCACCGCTGTCAGATCAGACCAAGCTTCCTCCTCACCCAATGTGCGACGAAGTGAACGCTCGGCATCCACAATTTGGTGTGCTTCAGGCAGCCATCTTCCTGAAATACGCGCAACCGATTCATTATGCTTGTCGCTCAGCAAGTCCGGCGTAAGAACGAGTTCGCCGAAATAGGTACCGCGAAGGATTTCTGCGGGCCCACTGAGATGTGTTTCAACATCAGCGGCCGTCCAAAGATGGAGCCTCATGTGTGTTTGCAAACCATAGAACCATTCCTGATCACCTTCCGTCAGAGTGTGTCTTGTCCAGAGAATCCAGTCGGTCAATTCGGGAAGAATTTCTTTTGTCTTCCTGATAGCCTCCTCAATTTGTCTTCTCCGTGTATTTCCGATGGCCCGTCCACTCTGAAGGTCATACCACCTGCATTGCCAGCCATACCAGCGCCCAGGTTCTCCCAGAGGGCACCTTGCGTGTAGTTTTAAGTGGAACTCAACCCCTGGTTGATTAGCAAGGGCGCGAAAATCACCATATTGCCCATAGTGCAGGCGAATGATTGCACGGCACAGTTGCTCGAAGTTGCGGGTTTCATCCCCAGGCAATGTCGCAAATATTTTCCAGTTCAATGCAGGCACAACGTCCTCCCTCCCATCTCAAGAAGACCTGCCACGCCCGTACCCTGTATTAGGATAGTTATGGGCCGAATACACTTCTACCTTAGCACCTTTATCTAAGAGAACCTTGAGGAATGCAGAAACATCCGCCTCCTCTGTAGTAATAACTACTTTGTTGCCATCGACATCAACCTGAACGTCATAAAGTAGTTGCTCCAATTCTGCCGGACCAAGAATGTACAGATTTGCTGCTCTCAAGAGTTCCAACATTCCGTCTGTGAACCGATCTTGGGGAACTGTATTACTCTGGTTCTTGTCCGCATCATCCTTTACCTGACCAGCAAGCTGGCTAAGCAAGTCTTTGGCTTTTTCTGCATCGCTGACTTCTTTGAAGTGCCCGATCATAACAAGATTCATGGAGTGTTCAGAGCCATAGCCCTTCCAAATCTTCATTTTGCAACCTCCCACATTGATTCAAGCATTCTTAGAGCTTCCATTACCCCTCCCGACGCAATGGGGATACCATGTTTATCATACGATGATCTTTTGATTGTTCCTGATGCATCGATATGAGCATATGCACGAAGCTCAGTTTCTCTGGGCAAGGGGTCCGCAATGGGCATACTGTCCCGACCTACTTCGCTTACAGCTATACGAATGGGGCCAGCATAAGAGTGCACCCACCTGCGCAGTGCTTGCATTGTGCTATTGTCAATACCGCTTCCCTTGTTTGTAGGGAGCTGCGGAAGTAGGAGAAACTCAGATGCACCGACTTCTGCTGCCAGCGCGATAGCTGCGTCTATTTCGGGAAGAGTGAGGCAGTTTACCAGATAATTGATGCCAAAGGGAGCACACTCACGAATCACTTCAAGCTTTTGGAGTAGTGCTGAAAAAGACCGGTTACGTATCTTCTCATATGTGGCGCCGATGCCGTCCATGCTGACGCGGATGAAATGTACATTTCCCTTTAAGGTAGCGGCCAATCGGCCATCGATGTGGTGTCCATGTGTTGTGAATGTCGCAGCCATGCCGGTGTTTTGGGTAACATGGTTGCATATATGAAGCAGGTTTTTGTACAAAGTTGGTTCACCGCCTCCGAAACCGACACCAATACACCCATTTGCATCAAGCTCGTCTAACCAATCAATTAACCGGCCCATACTAAGCATGGCCGGATTTTTGGGCGCAAAACAATGAGGACAATCAAGATCACATGCATTCGCTAACGCAATCGAGACATGGCGTGGCGCAGTGGACCACAACTCCTGAGCCACTTTAGCGTCGTCGATAAGAAGGTTCAGTCCTGTCTCGCGACTAAAAAGGAGGATGCCATCGGGGCCTGTTCGCACTTTGAACCGATGGAGCATTTTAACTATACCAGGCCGCATATTTGTAATTTTATCAAGAGTAAATCACATCGTTAATTCTAATTCTCCCTCGGTCAGGTCAGTGCCCGGTCATACCACATAAGTAGCTTCGGGTCTTCCTGGAGGACGTTCTCGGGAATCTTGCGGGCCACGGTGATGATGGTGGCGTAGTCGCGCTCCTGCCAGGCCTTCTTAAATCCGGCGCGGACGGCCTCGTACTTGTCGGAGACGTACTTGAAGAGCAGGGTGAGGATGTAGTCCTTGTACTGAGAGGCGTCCATGCCGCCCCGCAGTTCGTCACAGGATTGCCAGAGGGAGGAATAGAGCTGCGATTTTTTCAGGGCCATCGGTCAGTACCTCATCGCATCCATTGTTCTTCTACCTTGCGCTTCCCCACCGCCGGGAAAACTCGAGATTGAATATACTGGATTCCGCCCCGATTTTCATCGGGCTGACGCGCCGGAATGGCAAAAATGGTGATCCTCGATTTTTTTGCGAGTCGATCAATGCTATGCCTTTATGGGCTCGATGCCGGCAAGGGCCGTAACGGATTTTTCGGGCACGAGCAGGCAGGCCTCCGTCAGTCGGACGCCGAGCTGGTCGAGGCCGAGGGTCCTGTATATCCACTCCTGGTTTTGCAGCGGAAAGTCGCCGTAGCCCGCGGAAAAACGCCTTTTCGTGAGTCTGCGGTTTTCCCGGCGGAGTTTCCCTTCGAGGTACGCCATCATCCAGTCCAGGGCAAGGTCCACCACTTCGCTCGCCGCCGCGTCCAGGACCACGGCGCGGGTCATTCTGCCCCGCTCTGTATCTTTTTTGATTTCCTCCATGATGGCGGCCCCGGCGGTTGCGCCCATCAGCATGACTTCGTCCGAATGCCTGAGCAGCCCGGCGAGGCTTCTGCTCGCCAGCGTCTCGCCGTTCGCGAGTTTGATTTCCGTGTCCTTTTCCCTGTCGATGGCCAACCGGACGGCAACACCGGCAAGGCGGATGAGGGAGAGGGCGTCGTCGATCGCACGGTCTGTTTCCTCCGCCTCGTGGGGCTTGAGGCGGGTCGTCCCTTTCCGGTATCCCAGCCGTCTGTAGATCTTTTCTTTCGGTGCCGCGAGGGTTATGGTGTCAAAAAAAAATGAACGTGCCATGAGGTTATCCGGCCCCGTCTTAGCTCCTTTCCCTCTTGTTTTGGGGACTTATCTCCATATAACACTTCCGGCCGTCAAACTAAAGGCCAAAGATTTTTAGCGAAGAGATCTCATCCTTGACAACGGTTCGAGGGCTGTGCTAAGGGTCACGCCAGATGGGACAAGGGAAGACGGTGGGAATCCGTCGCGGTCGCGCCGCTGTTACCGGGACGAAAGCCTTTGAAACCACTGCCCGCTTCAGGCGGGTGGGAAGGTCGGCGAGTAGGGGGAACCGGGAGCCAGAAGACCTACCCATCGACGAAACCTGATACCGACCTTCGCGCCATAGGGTCGGTTTCGAGTCTGCGCCGGATGGAAAACGTCATCCCTGGGCCTTGATGGGTCTGGGGATTTTTTTTGGTGAGGGCGATGACGGCAGGGCACGGCGGTAATGTGAGACAACTAGCTCTACTGGCGGGGGTCCCGGAAGGCGAGCTGCTCGACTTTTCGGCGAACATAAACCCCCTCGGCCCCCCCGAATGGCTCCGCACCGTCGTCAGCTCTCGCCTCCATGAGCTCTCCCGCTACCCGGACCCCGATTGCCGGGCCTTGACCGAGACCGCCGCTCGCCGTTACGGCGTAAGGCCCGGGGAGGTCATCGCCGGGAACGGCTCTTCGGAGATCATCCGCTTCATCCCCCGTGTTTTCCCGGCGGAGTGCGCCCTCATCCCCGTCCCCGCCTATGCGGATTACGCCCTGGCCGCGCAACTGGCCGGCCTCCGGGTGGAAAAGTTCTTTGCGCGGGAGGAAGACGGGTTCATCCCGGACATTGACGCATTCGGGAAGGCGGTCGGGGAGAGGGACATCGTCTTCCTCGGCCAGCCCAACAACCCGACGGGCGCCCTGTGCGACGCCGACCGTATCCGCCGGCTCGCCGGCGAGCATCCTTCCACCCTCTTTGTCGTCGATGAGGCCTTCGCCGACTTCGTCGAGGGTATGGAAAGACTGACGCAAAAAAGGCCGCCGAACGTCCTCGTCCTCTGCTCGCTCACGAAGTTCTATGCCTTGCCGGGCCTGAGGCTGGGCCTCGCCGTCGGGGACGAGGCGGTGGTCGGCCGGCTGCGCGACGCCCTGCCGCCCTGGTCGGTGAACGCCCTCGCGCAGGCCGTGGGTGAGGAGGCCTTGAGAGATGAGGACTACGCGCAACGGACGAGGGAACTCGTGCGGCGGGAGCGGGAGAGGCTTGCCGGTTGGCTGGCGGGGATTCCCGGCCTGACCGTTTACCCCGGACAGGCGAATTTTCTCCTCTTGCGGCTGGACCGGAAGGGGACGACCGCACCCCGCCTTGCCGAGCAGCTTCTCAAGCGGGGGATCGCCGTGCGCGTTTGCGACAATTTCGACGGGCTCGACGAGCGGTTTCTCCGGGTCGCCGTGCGGACGGAAGAGGAAAACGCCCGTTTGGTTGATGCAGTTGCGACGGTGCTCGGCAGACCGCGGAAGGCGGTGAAAAAGAGAACACCCGCCGTGATGTTTCAGGGGACGGCATCGAATGCGGGCAAGAGCGTACTCGCGGCGGCCTTCTGCCGGATCCTCCTCCAGGACGGTTACAGCCCCGCGCCTTTTAAGGCCCAGAACATGTCGCTCAATTCCTTCGTCACCGGGGAGGGGGGAGAAATGGGACGGGCGCAGGTCGTCCAGGCCCAGGCCTGCCGCATCACTCCGGACGTGCGGATGAACCCGATCCTCCTGAAACCGAACAGCGACACGGGCGCGCAGGTCATCGTCCTGGGGAGGCCGGTGGGGAACATGGATGTAGAGACCTATATCCGTTTCAAATCAAGGGCCTTCGACACGGTTAAGGATGCCTACGATTCCCTCGCCCAAAATCACGACGTGATGGTCCTCGAGGGGGCCGGCAGCCCCGCGGAGGTGAACCTCAAGCACCACGATATCGTGAACATGCAGATGGCCCGCCATGCGGGTGCCCCCGTCCTCATCGTGGGCGACATCGACCGGGGAGGCGTCTTCGCTTCCTTTGTGGGCACGATGGAGTTACTCGCGGAATGGGAAAGGGCGTTGGTCGCGGGCTTCGTCGTCAACCGTTTTCGCGGGGATGAAAGACTCTTGCAGGACGCCCTCGATTATACAATGCGTCACACCGGCAGGCCGACCTTCGGCATCGTCCCCTATCTCCAAGACCTCGGGCTGCCGGAGGAGGATTCGGTCGCCTTCAAGGCGGCCGCCGCCGAGGCGCCTCCCGGAGGCGAGGCCGTGGAGGTGGGGCTCGTGGACCTTCCCCATATATCGAACTTTACCGATTTCGACTCCCTGCGCCTGGAGCCCGACGTCCGTCTGCGGGTCATCCGGTCGTCCCGCGACATCGGGAACCCCGACGCACTCATCATCCCCGGCAGCAAGAACGTGATCGGCGACCTGGATTATCTCTTCCAGAACGGGCTGGCGCGGAAGGTCATGGAGCTCGCCGCCTCCGGGAAAACGGAGGTGGTGGGGATATGCGGGGGTTTTCAGATCCTGGGCGAAGGGATCGCAGACCCCTACGGGGTCGAGTCCGACCGGCGCCGGGTGAGGGGACTGGGGATTTTGCCCGTCACGACGACGCTTGAGGAGGAAAAGACCCTGGCCTGCGTCAAGGGGAGGCACGTCGAGTCCGGCCTCACCGTGCAGGGTTACGAGATCCACCACGGCCGGACCGTGGGACCGGGCCTTGTTCCCGCCGTCGAGCGGGAAGACGGGGAGATCCTGGGCGTGCGGACGGCGGAGGGCCTGGCCTGGGGGACATATCTTCACGGGATATTCGACGCCGACGATTTCCGCCGGTGGTTCGTCGACAGGCTGCGGGTGCGGCGGGGGCTGGCGCCCGCGGGGAGAACCCTTTCCCGTTACGACCTGGAGCCCGCTTTCGACCGGCTGGCAGCGGTGGTGCGCCGGAGCCTGAGGATAGGAGAAATCTACCGGCTGATGGGCCTCCGATGAGACTGGAGTACCAGATCCTCGCGGCCTTCGTCCTGGACCTGCTGCTCGGCGACCCGCGGGGAATGCCCCACCCGGTGAAGATGATCGGGGGTTTCGCCCTCCGCATAGAAGGGCCCTGCCGTAGACTCGCGAGGCCCCGGACGGCCGGCGTCATCGCCGCCGCAGCGGTCATCGGCGTGACGGCGCTCGCGGCGGGAGCGGTGATATATGCAGCGGGCCTCATCCACCCGCTCGCCGCCGACGCGGTATCGACCGCTCTTCTTTACACGAGCTTCGCCGCGGGGGACCTTGCCGGCCACAGCAGGAGCGTCCTCCGGGCCCTGGAGGCGGGGGACCTCGGCGAAGCGAGGAGGCGTGTCTCCTGGATGGTCGGCCGTGATACGGAGGGTCTCGACGAGCGGGGGGTAACGCGGGCCGCCGTCGAGAGCGTGGCGGAGAACACCGTCGACGGCGTCATCGCCCCGTTATTCTACGCCGCGGTCGCGGGGCCGGTCGGCGCCCTGGTATACAAGGCCGTGAACACGCTCGACTCAACCTTCGGTTACCGCAACGAGCGTTATGCCGAGTTCGGTTGGGCCTCGGCCCGGATCGACGATGTCGCCAATTATGTTCCGGCGCGGCTTGCCGTACCGCTCATCGCGCTGGCCGCTTTCATCGTCGGGATGGATAGCCGCAGGGCCTGGGAAGTGGCGCTCAGGGACGGGCGGAACCATCGGAGCCCAAACTCGGGCTGGGCGGAGGCAGCCTTTGCCGGTGCCCTGGGGGTGAGGCTCGGCGGACCGGTCGTTAGAGGCGGTAAACCGGAGACGATGCCGTCGCTCGGGGATCCGCGGCGGGAGCTTGAGTCGTCCCAGATCGGGAAGGCGAACGCTCTCATGTTCGCGGCGGCGACCCTCGCGACGCTTTTGTTCACGGGAACGAGGGCGGCGTTCGTTTGGCTGGTCGCATGACGGAGATTCGTGACGGAGGCATGGTGACGGGGGCGGGGCGTGTGCTGCTTTTCACCGGCGACGGCAAGGGGAAGACGACCGCGGCCCTCGGTATGGCCCTGAGAGCGGCGGGACACGGGATGAAGACACTGGTCGTCCAGTTCATAAAGGCCGACCAGGGGACGGGAGAGATCGCGGCCTGCCGGTTTATCCCCGAGATCGAGGTCGTCCAGACGGGGCGCGGCTTTCTGCCTGACCGGGAAAGTCCCGCTTTCGAGGAACACCGCCGGGCGGCCCGGGAGGGACTGGCGCTTGCCCTGAGGGCGCTCGCGGAGCGGCGCTGCGAAATCCTCGTCCTCGACGAGGTCTGCCCTGCCGTGGCGAAGGGGTTATTAGAGGAGAAGGACGTGCTCGAGGTAATCGAAAGAAGCGGCCCGGAGGTCTGCATGGTCCTGACGGGCCGGGGTGCAACGCCGGGCCTCATGGCTGCTGCCGATACGGTGACGGAGATGAAGGCCCTCCGGCATGGCCTGACGAAGGGCCTCACGGCAAGGAAGGGAGTGGAGTTTTAAGATGGCCTGTCCCAGGATCGTCATCGCGGGCGCCGAAAGCGGCGTGGGAAAGACGTCTCTCACGCTCGCGGCCGTGGCGGCCTTGCGCCGGCGGGGTCTGAAGGTCCAGGCCTTCAAGGTGGGGCCGGACTTTCTCGACCCGACCCATCTTACCGTGGCGTCGGGGCGGCCTTGCTACAACCTCGACGGCTGGATGACGGGGAAGGACTACGTTCTTCGCCTCTTCGCCCGGACAACGGCCGACGCCGACTTCGCCGTCGTCGAGGGCGTGATGGGCCTCTTCGACGGCGCCGATGCCGACTCGATCAAGGGGAGCACCGCCGAGATAGCGCGGTGGCTCAAGGCGCCCGTCGTCCTTGTGGTGAACGTCCACGGCATGGCCCGGAGCGTTGCCGCCCTTGTGGCGGGTTACAGCCGCTTCGAGAGGGGGGTGAACATCTGCGGCGTCATCGCCAACCACTGCGGGTCGGAGCGCCACGCCGTCGGGATTCGCGACGCCTTGAAGGCGCGCAACCTCCCGCCGCTCCTGGGGGCGATACCGAGAGGGGGGCTTCCCGTGCTGGAGAGCAGGCATCTCGGCCTGGTGACGGCGGACGGAGAGACCCTCTCGGAATCCGTCATCGGGGAATTGGCGGCGGCCTTTGCGCGTCATGTGAAAGTGGAGGAGTTTCTCCGGTCGGCGGGCAGGGAGGACGTTCGGGCGGCCGCGGCAAAGGAGCGGGGGTTACATGCAGCGCCACGGGGTGTACGCCTGGGGATCGCCCGCGACGGCGCCTTCCATTTCTACTACCGGGACCTCTTCGATGAGCTGGAGCGGCGCGGGGGCATCCTTCATTTCTTTTCCCCCCTCGCCGACCGGAGGCTCCCGGAGGGCATCCAGGGCCTGATCCTCGGCGGCGGATACCCGGAGGAATACGCGCAGGAACTCGCGGCGAACGAGGAAATGCTCTCCGAGGTGAGGGAATTCGTCCGCTCCGGGCGGCCGGTCTATGCCGAATGCGGGGGCCTGATGTACCTTTCCCGGGGGATAGAGGGCACGGACGGAAGGCGGTATCCCCTGGCGGGGCTCTTGCCGGTCTGGACGAGGATGCTCGGCAGGCTGAAGAGACTGGGGTACGTGGAGGCCACCCTCAAGGGGGATTCCCTGTGGGGCCGGAAGGGCGAGACATTGAAGGGGCACGAATTCCATTATTCCGAGATAGTCCCTGTGGGTGGGCGGGCGCCGGAAGGCGCAAAGTGGCGGCCGCTCTACACCCTGAGGAATCGGATGGACGGGCGCCCGGCGAACGAGGGGTTTCGACTGGGCCGGACGGAGGCGAGCTACGTCCACCTTCACCTTGCCTCCCGGCCGTCCGCCGTCGATAGGTTCCTCAGTTGCTGTGGGGAGAGGCCATGACCGGTAAAATGAAAGAAAAAATAAAGGGGCGGCCACTGATCCACGACTTCTACGCCGATCCGCTGAGCGGCCCGGGGATCGAGAGAAGGTCCTTTGAGTTGATCGACGCGGAGGCGCCCCGCCACGCCTTTTCCCCCGAGGAGTGGGAGGTGGTGCGCCGGATGGTCCATACGACGGGTGATTTTCGCCTCTTAGATGACGTTCGGTTTTCCCGTGACGCAATCGCGGCGGGAAAGAGAGCACTGAAAAGAGGGGCCCCGATTTACACCGACTCCAGCATGATCCGCGCCGGGTTGTCGCTAGCGAGACTCCGGGCGGCCTGCGGGGATTACCGCCGCCGGAGCATCTTCTGCCATATCGCGGACCGCGACGTGGCGGCGGCGGCGCAGTCGTCGGGGCTGCCGAGGTCGATCCACGCCCTGCGGAAGGCGCGGCCGATCCTCGACGGCGGGATCATTGTCTTCGGCAACGCCCCGATCGCGCTACTAGAGCTGAACCGGATGGTAATGGAGGAGGGGGTGCGGCCGGCCCTGGTCATCGCGATGCCCGTCGGTTTTGTCCACGTCGTCGAGAGCAAGGAGGAGGTGCTCTCCCTCGCCGTCCCCGCGATCGCCCTCCTCGGCCGCAGGGGCGGCAGTCCCCTCGCCGTCAGCGTAGTCCACGCCCTCTGCGGCCTGGCGTCGCGGACGAAGACTGATTGAAGGAGGCATGGTGAAAGAAGAGTTTGAAGAGGCCGTCATCCTCCTCGGACACGGGAGCCGGGCCCCGGGGGCCGGGGAGAGCATGGAGAGGGTGGCCGCCGGCCTGCGGGAGAGGCTCCGAGGTGGCAACGTCGAGGTCTGCTACATGGCGAACCAGGGGCCGGCATTTCGGGATGCCCTGGGAAGGTGTGCGACCCGGGGGGCCCGGAAGGTCGTCGTCATCCCCTATTTTCTTCATATAGGGATGCACATCCTTCAGGACGTCCCCGAGCTGTTGAAGAGGGAGGCGGAGCGGTTCCCCGGCGTCGAGCTGGTGCTGGGCAAAAGCCTGGGGTTCGACGATTGTCTCGTGGACCTGGTGATGAAGCGCCTGGATGAGTCCAGGGCGTTACCCGATGTGCGCAGATTAGAGCCGGCGGTGCCGGAGGAGGTTTTCGATGAAGATAAAACTCGGTAGGCCGGGAGCAGTCGTCCTCGTTGCCGGGGGCGCCTTTTTGCTGCCGGAGAACGCGGCGGCCATGCACATCGCGGAAGGGATATTACCCTTCGACTGGGCGGCGCTGTGGTCGGCCGTCGCCCTTCCCTTCGTAGCCTGGGGCCTTTACAATCTAAAGAAGCGGGCGGCCGAAGACCTCTCCTTCAAGCCCCTCGTCGGCCTGATGGCCGCCGTCGTGTTCATCATCTCCTGTATGCCCGTTCCAGTCCCCTTCGCCGGCACCTGTTCCCATCCATGCGGCACGGGGATTTCCGGAATCCTCGTCGGCCCGGCCGTCAGCGTCCTCATCACCGCCGTCGCCCTCCTCATCCAGGCCCTTTTTCTCGCCCACGGCGGGCTGAGCACCTGGGGCGCCGACATCGTCTCCATGGGGGTGATGGGCTCCTTTGCGGGATACCTCGTTTTCCGGGCCTTACGGTCGCTGAAGTTCAATCTCGCCGTCTCCGGCTTCATGGCGGGGCTCCTCGCCGACTGGGCCACCTACCTCATGACCTCGCTGGAACTGGCAGCCGGTATCAGGGGGACATCCGAGTTCGGCCCCCTCTTCTGGAAGATCGTCCTTGCCTTCATACCCACCCAGCTCCCCCTCGGGATTCTCGAGGGCGCCATGACGGCGGGGATGATCGTCCTTCTCTACCGGAAACGGCCCGACATCCTGCTCAGGATGGGCGTCCTGAAGCAGAAGGAGGCGGCGTCATGAGAAAAGGTGATTCATCACAAAGACGTCACCCCGGCCGCGGGGACGGAAACACAAGCTGTGGGCTGCGGAAGGCGCCTTTGCCCGGCGCCGGGCTGTTACTTCTCTTTGCCGTGGTTATGGGCCTTGCGCTGATATTCTTGCCGGCCTGTGCGGGGGCTGCCGAGCAGGGTAAGGGGGGCAAATGGGTCGGCGTGGATGAGGCGGTGATCGAGAAGATCGCGGGGGAGCACGGCCGCGAGGCGAAGGAGCCGCTGATCGGCGACGACCAGGGCGACATCCTGCTCTTCCTCTTTCTCCTCGCCGGAGCGGCAGGCGGTTTTGTCGCCGGTTATTACTGGCGGGTCCTCATCACGGAGAAAAGGGAGAAAGAGGCTGTGGGTGGGGCCTCATCGGGGCTCTCGGCGGGAGGGGCTTCGGCGGAGAAGAGGGAATGAAGCTCTCGGAATACGTGAACAGCGAGCACCTTCTCTCGCGGGTCGACCCCCGGGTGAAGCTATTCGCCGTCTTCTGCGTCCTCGTCATGGTCCTCAGCTACCGCGGGTTTGCCTTTCAGATACTGGTAGCCGCCTCCTCTCTCCTCCTCTGCCGCTGGATGAAGGTCCCCTGGCGCGTCCTGGCGCTGCGCTTCACGGAGCCCCTGTTCATTGTTGCCGTCGTTGTAATCCTGAAACTGCTCTTTTCCGGCGAGGAGGTTCTCTTTCGCTTTTCCCTGTCGGGGATGGAGGTCGCCGGTTACCGGGACGGGCTCTTCGGCGGCCTTGCCATCGGGGTCAGGATCGTCGCGGCTATATCCGTCATGGCGGCCATGGTCTTTTCCACCTCGTTCACGGAATTGGTGGCGGCGCTCTCGTGGTACCGTGTCCCCCGGGGTTTCGTCGAGGTCCTCCTCTACGCGTACCGCTACATCTTCGTCCTGCTGGAGGATGCAGGGGTTATTTACGGCGCCCAGAAAAACCGCCTCGGCTATGCCTCTTTCAGGCGGGGGCTCAATTCCATCGGCGTCCTTGCCGGTTCTCTGGTCCTGAAGGCCTTCGAGCACAGCCAGAACGTCACGGTGGCCATGGTCCAGCGCGGCTATGACGGGCACATCCCGCTGATGAAACAAAAACCCTTCCGAAAGGCGGAGGTGGCGTTTACCTTGTTGCTGATCACGGCCCTGGGGGTTGCATGGAAGATGTAGTCCGTCTTGTCGTCGACGGCGTGAGCCAAACTTATCCGGACGGGACGCAGGCCCTGACCGACGTCAGCCTCGAGGTCAGAAAGGGGGAATTCGCCGGCATCCTGGGTTACAACGGCTCGGGGAAGACGACGCTCCTTAAGGTCATGGACGGGTTGATCCGGGATTTCCGGGGAAACGTTTTCCTCGACGGCCGGGAGATCAGGGACATCACGGCCCGGGAGATATACCGCAAGATGGGGATCGTCTTTCAGAACCCGAACGACCAGCTCTTCGCCTCAACTGTCTTCGAAGACGTGGCCTTCGGGCCGATAAACATGGGCTTCCGGGAGGAGGAAGTCGTCCGCCGGGTGGACCGGGCCTTGCGGGATGTGGATATGGAAGGGTTCGCCCGGAAGGCCATCCACCATCTGAGCTTCGGGGAGAAGAAACGGGTCTGCATCGCCGGGCTCCTCTCGATGGGCCACGAGATACTGCTGCTCGACGAGCCGACGGCGGGGCTGGACCCCCTCGGGGAGTATCACCTGATGAACCTCCTTAGGCGTCTGAACAAAGAAAAAGGCGTGACGGTCGTGATGGCGACCCACAGCGTTGATATGGTGCCCCTTTTCCTTGACACCCTCTACATCCTGAACGGAGGCAGGGTCGTGAGCAGCGGCGCGCCGACGGAGGTCTTCCGGACGCCGGAGGGGATGGGGGAAGCGGGGCTGAGGCTCCCCCTGGTTTCGGAGTTGATCTACCGGTTGAAGCATGAGGACGGGATGCCCTTTGAAAAGGTTCCTCTCACTATCGGCGAGGCGAGGCGGGAGATAATCCGGGCGTTCGAGAAGGGACACTTCTTTTCCGAGGAAGCGGATGCTCGGCCCCCCAGGGAGGCGAAGGGATGAAGGTGCTGCGGGAAGGTTTCACGACCGGGACCTGCGCCGCGGCGGCGGCAAAGGCGGCCGCCCTTCTCCTTGCCGGGAAGGGGAGGCCGGAGAGCGTTGATGTCTTTCTCCCCGACGGGGAACGAGTGACGCTTCCTGTCCTCTATGCGAGGAAGAAGGGGGCTGCGGCTGTGGCTGCGGTCCGCAAGGACGCCGGTGACGACCCAGATATCACCGACGGGTGCACTATCGTCGCTTCGGTGTCATGGGATGCAGGGGATGATGCGGGGGGCGTTGTCATCGAGGCGGGTGAGGGCGTGGGGGTGGTAACGAAGCCGGGGCTCTCGGTTGCGCCCGGGGAGGCCGCAGTGAACCCCGTCCCGCGCAGGATGATCGGGGAGGCCCTCCGCAGCGTCACAGACCGGGGCGTGCGGGTCACCCTCTCGATCCCCGGGGGAGAGACGCTCGCAGTGAAGACCTTCAACCCCCGGCTGGGAATCGCAGGCGGTCTCTCGATCCTCGGCACGTCGGGGCGCGTGCGTCCCTTCAGTTGTCCGGCGCTCCGGGCGTCTTTGCAGTGCCTCCTCGCGATGACGGCGGCGAGCGGCGTCACCGCCCCCGTCCTTGTGCCCGGGCGGATCGGAAAGCGGGCGGCGAAGAGGCACTTCCGGGTGGGATGCGGGCAGGTGGTGGAGGTAGGCAATGAGTGGGGCTTCGTCCTCGACCTCTTCCGGGAATATTCTTTCTACTCCCTGCTCGTTCTGGGCCATCCGGGCAAGCTGGCGAAGCTGGCCTTCGGCCGGTGGGATACCCATTCGTCGCGCTCCGAGAGCGCCGCGGCGGGGGTCGCCGATGTCGCGGCGAGGACACTGAAACGGACGGTAGCGGATTCCAGGACGGTGGAGGGGGTCTTTTCCCTCCTCGAGCCCAGGGAGAGAGAACAAGTCGGGAACGTCCTTGCCGGGATGGTCCGCCGGGCCGTCGGGGAAAGGGTCGGCCGGGGAGTGGAGACGGCGGTCGTCCTTGTGGACATGAAGGGCGATATCATCGGGAGGGAGGGGGACCTGAAGCCATGGCAGCTGTGAAACAGCATCCGATAATCATTGCCGGCTGCGGTCCGGGCTCCCCCGATTTCCTCGCGCCGACGGTACGGAGGGCCGTCGAGGGGGCAGAGGTCCTCGTCGGGGCGAGGCGGCTTCTCGACCTCTTTCCCGAAAGCGCGGCCGAGAAGATCGCCGTGGGCGCCGACGTCGAGCAAGCCCTCCGGGCGATAGACGAGCGGAGGAGCGACAAGAAAATCGTTGTCCTCGTAACGGGCGACCCGGGCCTCTGCAGCTTGGCCCGGCCGGTCGTCGACCGTTTCGGCCGCGATGCCTGTCTGGTCATCCCTGGCGTCAGTTCCGTGCAGGCGGCCTTCGCCAGGCTGGGGCTCGACTGGACGGACGCGAGGATTATCGACGCCCACCGGGAAGACCCGGCCGCTGTGCCGGAGGGCCTCCGCGGGGTGGCGAAGATAGCGGTCCTTGCGGGGAGACAGGAGGCCTTTCGCTGGGTTGCCGGGCTTGCGGAGGCGGTCGGGGAAGGCTACCGGATTTACGCCTGCGAAGACCTGACCCTGCCCGGCGAGAGGGTGAGGGAGGTCGGGAAGAAAGACTTAGACGTCCTTCGTTTTTCACCGCGGTGCGTCGTTCTCTTCCTGCGGGAGGATGTCCTGAGATGAAGTCTGGGACCCTTTACGGAATCGGCGTCGGCCCCGGCGACCCCGAGCTCATCACCGTCAAGGGGGCGGCCATCCTGTCTCGTTGCCGCCGTATCTTCGTGCCCAGGGCGCGGTCGGCGGCGGAAAGCCTCGCCCTCGCCATCGCCGAGCAGTACGTGGACGGCGCCGCGGAGATAACGGAGCTCTTCTTCCCCATGACGGCAGACAAGGAAGAGCTGTCTCGGCGCTGGGGTGAGGCGGCCGAGGCGGTCGCCGCGGCCCTCAGTACGGGGGAGGACGCCTGTTTCCTGACCCTGGGCGACCCCCTGCTGTACTCCACGTACATCTACCTCCTGCGGGAAATCCGGGCGCGGATGCCTGATGCAACCGTCGTCACGGTGCCCGGTGTCACGTCTTTCAGCGCCGCCGCCGCCCTTTCCGGGTTCGCCGTCGGCGAAGGAAGGGCGCCCGTGACGGTCGTGCCCGCCGCGGACGACATGGACGGTATCCGCCGTGCCCTCGCGAACGGGGGAACGGTCGTCATCATGAAGGTCGGGGCGCGTCTCCCGGAAATCCTCGACCTGCTGGAAGAGGCGGGCGTGGCGGAGGGGGCCGTTTTTGTCTCCCGCGCCGGACTCGAAGGGCAGAGGGTGGTGACGGATGTCCGCAGTCTGAGGGGAGAGGGAGAAGAGGCAGGCTATCTTTCGGTCATTCTCGTCCATGCGGAGGGCGGTAGGCGATGAAGGTATACTTTATCGGGGCCGGTCCCGGCGACCCCGAGCTTTTGACACTGAAGGCGCGCCGACTCCTCGGCGATTGCCGGGTCTGCGTCTTTGCCGGGTCGCTGGTTAGTCCCGGTGTGATGGCCCTCGTCAACCCCGGGGCCGAGCTTCACGACTCGGCGAAGATGTCGCTTGAGGAGATAACGGCCGTCTTCCGGGACGCTCAAGGAAGAGGCATCGACGTCGTCAGGCTGCACTCGGGCGACCCCTCGCTCTACGGCGCCATCCGGGAGCAGATGAACCGGCTCGACCGCCTCGGGGTCGGTTACGAGGTCGTTCCGGGCGTGAGCGCCTTTCAGGCCGCCGCGGCGGCGTTGAAGACGGAGCTGACGGCGCCGGAGGTCGCCCAGACGGTCATCCTCACCCGCACCTCCGGCAGGACCCCCCTTCCCGCGAAGCAGCAACTGGAGAGGCTCGCCGAGACGGGGGCGACGCTTTGCATTTTTCTTTCCGGGACGAAGGTCGAGGAGACGGCGGCGACGCTCGTGCCGTACTACGGTCCGGATTGCCCCGCCGCCGTCGTCTACCACGCCTCCTGGCCCGACGAGAAGCTCGTGGAGGGGACGCTCGCGGACATCGCCGATAAGGCGAGGCGGGCGGGGACGGGTCAGACCTCGATCATCATAGTGGGTCGTGCCCTTGCGCGCGACTTGCCCGACTCGCGGCTCTATGCCGCGACGTTCGGCCATCAGCACCGCAAGGCGCGGGAGGAACCATGAGGACGGCCGTCATCACCCTCTCGCAAGAGGGCGCCCGTGTCGCGGCACGGCTGGCGCGTCGGCTGGAGGACGCCTGCCTCTACGTGCACGATAGCGCGGGTGCGCCGGAAGAAGGATTCCCCGGTGCCCGGATGTTCGGCGGTGTTATGGAACTTACGGCGGAGATCTTCCATCGCTGCGACGCCCTCGTCTACGTGGCGCCCTGCGGTGTCGCTGTCAGGGCGACAGCGGCGCACCTGAGAGACAAGAGAGAAGATCCCGCTGTCGTCGTCGTGGACGTCGGCGGCCGGTATGCCGTGAGCCTGGCCGGCGGTCATGAGGGCGGGGCGAACGAGTTGGCCCTCCGGGTGGCGAACATCATCGGGGCCGAGCCCGTCATAACCACGACGACGGAGGCCCTCAAGGACCTTATCGTTGGGGTTGGCTGTCGGCGGGGCGTGAAGGCGGAAAAGGTGACGCGGGCGGTGGAAGAGGCCCTCGAGCTGGCGGGGGGGGCGCTGTCCCGGGTGCGGTGGCTCGCCTCGGCCGACATCAAAGCAGAGGAAGAGGGATTGATCGAGGCCGCCGCCCGTCTCGGAATTCCCCTTCGCTTCATAAGTTCTCAGGAGATAAGGTCGGCGGCCTTTTCCTTCACGAGGTCCGAATTTGTGGAAAAGCAAGTAAACCTGCCGGCGGTTGCGGAACCGGCAGCCCTGCTCGCAGGAAGGAGGACGAGATTAATACTTCCCAGGACAGTCCTGCACGGCGTTACGGTCGCCGTGGCAAGGGAAAGCTTTTTGTGGTCGGAATAGGCCCGGGCGGGGTCTCTGACCGGACGCGGCGGGCCGAGGAAGCCATCGCCGAGAGCACCGTGGTCGTGGGCTACAGCCGTTACCTCGATCTCGTGGCGGACCTGACGGAGAGGAAAGAAGTCATCGCCACGGGGATGACGAAAGAGGTAGAGCGGTGTCGGGTCGCCCTTGAACGGGCCCGGCGCGGCGAGGTCGTCGCCCTCGTTTCCTCGGGAGACCCGGGCATCTACGGGATGGCCGGTCTGGTGCTGGAGCTCGCCGAGAAAGAAGGAGCCTCGCCCGCCGTGGAAGTGGTACCCGGCGTGAGTTCCGTCAGCGCCGCCGCCGCGAGGCTCGGCGCCCCCCTCATGCTGGACTTTGCCTGCATCAGCCTGAGCGACCTTCTCGTCCCCTGGGAGGTGATCAGGGCGAGGCTGGAAGCGACGGCGGCGGCGGACCTCGTGGTGGCCCTCTTCAACCCCCGGAGCCGCAAGCGGGTGAAACAGGTCGAAGAGGCCGGCGCGATCTTCCTCAGGCACAGGCCGGGGTCGACGCCGGTGGGGATCGCGACAGACCTGGGTGCGGCGGGGGAAAAGGTCGTCCTTTCCGACCTCGACCATTTTCTCGAATTCGAGATCGGCATGCGGAGCGTCGTCATCATCGGGAATCGGTCGTCTAGGGTCATCCAGGGCCGGTTCGTCACGCCGCGGGGCTATCGGTTATGATCCTTCTTCTCGGAGGCACCGCCGAAACGGGCGTCCTCGCCGGGGCCCTCACCGCAGCGGGCTACAGGGTCCTCGTCTCCACGGCGACGGAGATACCCCTGGAACTCGCCGACATGGCAGGGGTGACCAGGCGGTCGGGGCCCCTCGACGAACAAGGCATGGCCCGGGTCATCATGGAATACGGGATCCGGGCCATCGTGGATTGCACCCACCCCTACGCCGAGCGGGCGCGGGCGACGGCGAGGGAGGCCGCCGAGGCGGCGGGCATCCCCTACTTTACCCTGATCCGTCCGGCGGGCATCTCCGACGACGGGGACGTCGTTTTTGCGGATGACCACCGGGAGGCCGCCGCGAAGGCATTCTCTTTTGGCCGGCCGGTCTTGCTCACCACGGGTTCTCGAAACCTCGCGCCCTACGTGCATGCCTCAGGGGAGACGGGCGTCGCCCTCGTCGTTCGCGTGCTGCCCGAGGATGCGTCTCTGAAGGCCTGTGCCGCGGCCGGTATCTTGCCGCGGAACGTTGTGACCGGTCGCGGTCCCTTCTCGGTAGAAGAAAACCGGAGGGTCATCAGGGAGTTCGGGATAGGCGTCCTCGTCACCAAGGACGGCGGCGGGGCGGGAGGCATCCGGGAGAAGGTAGAGGCAGCTACGGCGGAAGGCTGCCGCATAGTGGCGCTCCGCCGTCCGCCGCGGCCGGCCCACGGTGTTTTCGACAGTCCGCGGGAGCTCGTCGAGGCGGTCAAGGCGAAGGTTCCCCGGGAGTGAGGTATGGCGCGCAGGGTCTTACTTTTGCGGCACGGCGATGTCGGCGAAGAGAACCGTGGTCGCTACATCGGGAGCAGCGATGTCCCGCTGAGCGCTGCGGGTGTGCGCCGGGTTGAGGGCATGGCTGATCTTTTCCCCCGTGGGGATTCCCTCCTCTGCCTCTGCAGCCCGCTGCGACGCTGCCGGGAGACGGCCGGCGTCGTCTCTCGCGTAACCGGGCTCGATTTCGCGGTGGACCCGGACCTCCGGGAGGTCGATTTCGGTGACTGGGAGGGCAAGACCTTTGCCGAGATCAGCGAGTCCTTCCCCGCAGAGGTGGAGAAATGGAGCGCCTTCGACGGTTTTGCGTTCCCCGGGGGCGAATCGGTCGCCCATTTCCTCTCCCGGGTCCGCCGCGCCGCGGGACGGATGGCGAAGGCCCGGGAAGACACGGTCCTTGCCTGCACCCACGGGGGCGTCATCAGGAGCCTCATCTGCCACTTTCTCGGGATACCGCCCCGGAATCACCTCCTCTTCGTCGTGGAACCGGCGTCGCTCACCACGGTCGAACTGTACGATGGGGGTGGGGTGTTAGTGGGGCTGAACGAAACGGGACGGAGGAAGGGCTGATGGCAAAGGTCGTTGTCGTCACCGGTGGGAGCAGGAGCGGAAAGAGCGCCTATGCCCAGAGGCTTGCGGAGGGGGCGGCGCCGTCCCGCACGTACATCGCCACGGCGACCGTTACGGACGAGGAGATGAGGGCGCGGATCCGGAGACACCAGGCCGCCCGGGAAAAGGCGCTATGGAGGACCGTCGAGGAACCCCTCGACCTGGCGGGCGCCATCGCTGCCGCCGGGGGGAGCGGCGTGATCCTCGTGGACTGTCTGACCCTGTGGGTGAACAACCTCCTGTACGAATCCGAAAAGACGGGCGCATGCCTGACGGAGGAGGAGATGGGAGAGAGGTGCCGGCAGGTGCTCGCCGTCTGCGGCGGGGTCGGCGGCACCGTCATCTTTGTGACCAACGAAGTGGGGATGGGGGTCGTGCCCGGAGACGCCCTCTCGCGGCGGTTCCGGGACGTCGCCGGCCGCTGCAATCAGGTCATGGCAGCGGGGGCCGATGCCGTCGTTTTTATGGTGAGCGGCCTGCCGCTACCGCTGAAAGGAGAGAGACTCTTGTGAATGTACTGAAATCTGTGATTGCCCGAATCACCCCGCAGGATGGGGAGGCGCGCCAGCAGGCGACGGTGAGGCTCGAGCAGCTCACGATGCCCCGTTGGGCCCTCGGGCGGCTGATGGATTTGGCCGTGGACCTGGCCGGGATGACGGGTTCGCTCGCTCCCCCCGTCGCCCGGAAGACTGTGGTGACCATGGCGGGCGACCACGGCGTCGCGAGGGCGGGCGTCAGCCTCTATCCCCAGGAAGTCACGCTGCAGATGGTCCACAACTTTGTCCGCGGCGGCGCGGGCATCAACGTTTTGGCGAGGCTCGCCGGCGCACGGGTGGTCGTGGTGGACATGGGGGTGGCGGGGGACCTCGCCGACCTCGTCCGGGAAGGTAAGATCCTGTCCCGGCGGGTGGCGGCGGGGACGTGCAACTTCGCCGAGGGTCCGGCCATGTCCCGGCAGGAGGCCGTCCGGTCCGTGGAGGGCGGGATAGAAACGGCTCTGGAACTCGGGCCCGACACCGACCTCTTCGCCACCGGCGACATGGGGATCGGGAACACGACGCCCTCGAGCGCCGTCGTGGCCCTTTTTAGCGGGGCCCCGGTCGCCGCGGTGACGGGGTGCGGGACGGGCCTCGACGAGGCGCAGCGCGCCCGCAAGGTCACGGTGATCGAAGAGGCCCTCGCGCTGAACCGCCCCGACCCGCAGGACCCCCTCGATGTCCTGGCAAAGGTAGGGGGGTTCGAGATCGGCGGCATCGCCGGCCTGATCCTCGGCGCCGCCGCGATGAAGAAGCCTGTCCTGGTGGACGGTTTTATCTCCACGGCCGGGGCGCTTATCGCGGCCCGACTGGCCCCGCTTTCCTGCGACTACATGATCGCGTCCCACCGGAGCATGGAGCAGGGCCATCGCATCGCCCTGGAGTGTCTGGGGAAAAACCCCCTCCTCGACCTCGACCTGAGGCTGGGCGAGGGGACGGGGGCGGCGCTCGCGATGCATCTCGTGGAGGCGGCGGTCCGGGTCATGACGGAAGTGGCAACCTTCGCGGAGGCCTCCGTTTCGCAGGCGCAGACATGAAGCCCTTCTTCGCCGCCCTCCAGTTTCTGACCGTCATCCCCGTTCCTGGGAAACTGGCCGGGGGAGCCGAAGAACTAAAGGGAAGCGTGCCTTATTTTCCGCTGGTAGGCCTTTTGATCGGCCTTGCCGCGGCGGGGATCGACAGGGTCGTTTTCGTGCACCTGCCGCCTTTTCCCGCCACCGTCCTCATCGTGATGTTCCTGGTGGGTATTTCCGGGGGCCTCCACCTGGACGGCCTTGCCGACACGGCGGACGGCTTCTTGAGCGCGCGGCCCAGGGAAAAGACGCTCGAGATCATGAGAGACAGCCGCACGGGTGTCATGGGGACGATCGCCGTCGTCTTGATCATCCTCTTCAAGGTCGCCGTGCTCGAACCGATCCCTTTCGACCAGCGCTGGCAGGTCGTTCTTCTGATGCCCTTCGCCGGCCGCATCGCCGTCGTCCTCATGATGGCCTTTCTCCCCTATGTGAGGACGGCGGGAGGGATCGCGACGCTCTTTCAGGAAAAGCGTTCTCCCCTTCATGCCCTGTGGGCGGCGTTATTTTTCTTTCTCGCCTGGTGGTGGATGGGCGGCTGGGTCGGTTTTGCCCTGGGGCTGTTGCCCGTCGCTACTGCGGCATTATTTGCGGCTTACTGCCTCCGCAAGATCGGGGGTTTCACGGGGGATACGCTGGGGGCCGTGTGCGAGTTGACCGAAGCCGTGCCTCCCCTGGTCGTTGTCGTCATGTAATGCGTTTTTATGGTGGCACAAGAATGACGTCCCCGTAAAAAGTCCAAAAACGTCATGCCGGACTTGATTAAGCCTGCCC
>CAZRAC010000003.1:0-59923 GCA_964597995.1 uncultured Syntrophaceae bacterium
ATATGATGTAAGATTCTCTTTGGAGTGGCGACTTAACCACAGATGTGAATGGAGGAAGGTGCATGTCTCAGGTAATTGTGACGATCGACAACATCGAAGTGAAGGTTAGACCCGGAACGACGATTTTAGCGGCAGCGAAAGAGGCGGGGATAGATATCCCCACACTTTGCAACCACCGAGCGCTGTCCCCGACCGGTGCCTGTCGGGTTTGCGTTGTAGAGGTCGAAGGGCAGCGGACCTTGCAGGCCGCCTGTGTTTTCCCTGTAGCCGAGGGGATGAAAATAAAGACGGACTCGGACCGGGTGGTCAAGGCGCGAAAACTGGTTCTCGACATGATATTCGCTGAACGAAACCATTTCTGCCCATTCTGCGAGGCAAGCGGTGACTGTGAGTTGCAGAATCTTGGATACCGGTACGGGATCGATCATTGGGCTTACGAGACTTACTCGAAACCATACCCCCTTGACGCCACCCGCGAGTTTTTTCTGATGGATCACAATCGTTGCATCCTCTGCGGGCGTTGTATTCGTGCCTGTGACGAGCTTGTGGGCAATCACACCCTTGGCTTACAGCAGCGGGGCACAAGGTCCATGGTCGGCGCCGACACCAACACCCCCTTCGGGGAATCGACTTGCGTGTCCTGCGGTACCTGCCTGCAGGTGTGCCCGACGGGCGCCATATTCGACGGCCGAGGTTCCTATATGGGGCGCGAGGTCCAGGTCGAACACATCAGGAGTACCTGTAGTCAATGTAGTATAGGATGCGGCATCGAAATCGCGACGCGGGGCGGCAATGTCGTGCGGGTCAAGGGTGACTGGGATGCAGAAGTCAATAAGGGCTTGCTGTGCAGGAAGGGTCGCTTTGAAAGGCTGTACGACGGGCGCAAACGGGTAAAGTCCCCCCTGTTGAGGCAAGGGGGCAGGCTTCAGGAAGTAAGCTGGGAAGAGGCCCTTAAAGCGACCGCCGAGCGTCTTAAAGACGCCGATGCCGGAGGTGTCGGAGTCCTGACGTCGAGTAACGCTACTAACGAGGCCCTGTTCATGCTTTCTGCGCTGCTCGGAGAAATGAAAGTAACCAACATCGGCTTGTTGAACGATGCTTCCGCAGGACTGTCGGGTATACGGAGAGGCGCACTCGCCGACATAGCGAAAGGGGATGTCATACTGGTCGTCGGTGCAGACCCGGTCATGAATCAGCCCGTTGCGTCATTTCTCATCAAACGGGCCGTCGATAAAGGGGCCCGGCTGATCGTCGTCGACGACGCAGACAATGACCTCGCTTGTTTAGCTACAATGAAATTCGGCGTGCCGGAGGTCCGGAAGGCCGTGGATGTCGCCGCCCGCGCGGAAAACCCCGTCGTTATCTACGGGGAAAGAGTGCCGCCACCCGCCGTCGGCGCCCTTGAGGCACTGCGACAAAGAGCTGTTTTTATCGCCCTGGAACCGGGCGTCAATACACAGGCTGCGGTGGCTTTTGGGTTGAAGAACGGTTTTAAGGCCTCCGCCGTTAAAACTTTGTTTGTCCTTTTCGGTGAAGAACAATGGGACGGCAAGGGCGTTGAGCTGGGAGAAATCGGTAAGGATGCCTTCGTGGCCGTCGTCTCCAGCTACATTTCACCGCTTACCGATAGGGCTGACGTTGTCCTGCCTATGGCCATATGGTCGGAAAGGTCCGGGACTATAACGAATGTCGAGGGTCGTGTTCAGAAGGTCTGCGCGGCCGTGGACCCTGAAGGTGAAGCCAAGCCCGACTGGGAGATAATCTCTTTGCTCGCCCGCATGCTGGGGAAGAAAATTGATGAATCACCGGATAAGATGTCCGATCGGGCAATCGAAGCATTGAAGGGAGGGGGAATCCATCGTGAGTAAGATAAAGATAGCTACGGACTGGCTGGCCGGCTGTGCAGGTTGTCACATGTCCTTGCTGGATATCGATGAGAGGATCGTCAAGCTGCTCGAATCGGTCGAATTTACTTCCAGCCCCGTGACGGACCTGAAACACCCGCCGGAGGATGGAGTGACGATAGGTATTCTTGAAGGGGCGATATGCAACACGCATAACATAGAAGTAGCCAGGGAGATGCGCAAGCGTTGTCAGATACTGATCGCCATCGGAGATTGCGCCACCTTCGGGGGTGTGCCCGCTATGCGCAATCTTGTGGGAACACAAGAGGCGTTGAAGCGTGCGTACATCGAGACGGAGAGTGTTGTCGGCGGCTTCATACCCGGTTCCTCTGAACTCGGTGAGCCCCTGGATACGGTGACGGGGGTGGACAAAGTGGTCAAGGTGGACGTTTTTATTCCCGGCTGCCCGCCCAGCGCCGACGCGCTTTTCTTTGCCTTGTCGGAATTGTTGGCCGGACGTACGCCCGTCATTTTACCCCCTGAGTATTTAAAATATGATTAGAGGAGATGCGAGATATGGGTGCTCGAAAAATAACCATAGAACCGGTGACGCGGATCGAGGGTCATGCGCGGGTGACGATTCATCTGAACGATCAGGGTGGTGTGGAGCAGACTTTTTTCCATGTGGACGAATTCCGCGGTCTGGAGAAGTTCTGCGAAGGCCGTCCGTATTTTGAGATGCCGCAGATCACACAGCGGATCTGCGGGATATGCCCGGTCAGTCACCATCTGGCGGCCGCCAAGGCCTGTGACGGTGTCGCCCGTGTAGAACCGCCGCGACCTGCGAGGTTGTTACGCGAGCTGATGCACATGGGTCAGTTAGTGCAGTCTCACGGCATGCACTTCTTCCATCTTGCGGCCCCCGACCTGGTTCTCGGGTTCGACGCCGACCCGGCGATCCGGAACGTCTTCGGCATCATCAAGGCCAACCCGGATCTGGCGCTCAAGGCGGTTAACCTACGGCGTTACGGCCAGCGGGTCATCGAACGGCTGGGCGGGAAGCGGATACACCCCAATTTAAGCGTACCGGGCGGCGTGAATGCCCCGCTGAATCCCACGGACCGGGACGAGATTTTAGCGGAAATGGAGACCATGATGGACATCGCTAAGGTTGCGGTGGACATCGGCAAGAACTGGCTGGGCGCCAACAAAGATCTAGCGTCGACCTTCGCATCCTTTCCTTCGAACTACATGGGGCTGGTGGATGAGGAGGGAGGGCTTCAGCTCTATGACGGAGAGATCAGGGTCAAGAACGCCGAGGGCAAGTATGTCGCCCAGTTCAAGCCCGAACATTACCTGGCCCATGTCGCCGAGCATGTGGAGCCCTGGTCATTCCTCAAATACCCTTACTATCGCAAGATGGGTTTCCCGGAAGGGTTCTACCGTGTCGGTCCCCTGGGGCGGCTGAATGTCTGCGACAAGATCGGAACTCCCCTGGCGAACGAAGAGTTCAAACTCTTCAGACAGTTGAACGGCGGTAAGCCCGTCGAAGGTTCCCTCTATTACCACTACGCGAGATTGATCGAACTCGTCTACGCCCTCGAGCGGATAGTCCAGTTGCTGGACGACCCCGATATCTTGTCCAAAGAGGTTCGGGCCTATCCGGAGGCGAGACTACCGGGGCAGGGAGTCGGTGTGATCGAAGCCCCCAGGGGCACTCTCTTCCACGATTACAGCACGGACGAGAACGGCCTGCTGACGCGGGTGAACCTCATCGTGGCGACAGGCAACAACAACTGGGCGATGCACACGGCCGCCGGGATGGTCGCGAAGGCCTGCGTAGACGGCAACAAGCTTACCGAAGGGATGTTGAACAGGGTGGAAGCTGCGATCCGGTGCTACGACCCATGCCTGTCTTGTTCCACGCACGCTATCGGGAAGATGCCGTTGAGAATCGAGCTAGTGGCAGTGGACGGGACGGTCCTGGACAGCATCTCCCGCTGACCGGGAGTGTCGGTGTAGAAAAACGGTGGGAAACCGAGGCTCGACGATGGGCCGAACTCTCGTTATCGGTTATGGAAATTTAGACCGGGCGGATGACGGTGTCGCCTATTTCGTCATCGAGGCCCTGCGGCGTTCACTGGGCCAGGGTGCACTCAAAGAAGATGACACGGGGCTCGAAGAGCTCGGCGGTGAGATAGATTCGGTGTTCCTGCAACAATTGACGCCGGATTTGCTCGAAGTTATGGCCGATTATGACGAGGTTGTGTTTGTCGATGCCCATGTGGACGGTAAACTTGATGCGTTACATTGTGCCTCCGTTGTGCCGGAAGATGCGGCGCTGGCGTTTACTCACCATATAACACCCGCCATGCTGATGGCATGGTTCCAGGCCCTTTACCATAGGAAGCCGTCCGCCCGGATCGTCTCCATAAAAGGTTGTGACTTTGATTTCCACCGCGGCCTCTCTTCTTTCTCTGCTGAGTTAGTGGGGCCGGCCGTACGGCTTATCTTGAAAGAAGACATGACCTTTAGGAAGAGTTTGAAACAGTGTAAAGTCATATCAAAGAAGGAGGGGAACCGATGGAGAACGTCATAGACATTTTAAGGCATTCTGTAATTTTCTCGAAGTTGACCGATGAGCAGCTGAAAAAGCTTGCGGCCATCGCCTCGATAGAAACCCATCCGGCCGGAACGGTTCTCTATCGTGAGGGGGATCCGGCCGCCAAGTTTTACATCGTCATCGACGGTAAGGTCGCTTTGGACATGCAATGCGATATGGGGCCGAATTTTCCTCCCCGGCAGGTCATCGTTGATGTTGTTGCAAAGGGCGAGTCTATGGGATGGTCTGCCGTCGTCGAGCCTTTCATATTCACGCTGAGTTGCCTTTGTTTGGACCGGACCGAATTGGTGGCGATCGACGCAGTGAAGTTGAGGGGAATCATCGACGAGGATTGCGAAATGGGCCTCGCGGTCATGAAGGCTGTCGCTAAGATGATTGCAACTCGTCTGACTCACACGAGAGTGGTTCTGGTGGGCGAACGTGCCCTCGGTATCATGACCGAACATACTCAATACGCATAAAAAGAATCAAGAAGATAGGACAAAGAGGTTTGGTCGGATAGGTCAAACCTCTTTGTGTATCCGGGGGTGTCTTTCTCCGCATCGTTCTTTATTGCTATTTAGAGGTGCTTTAAGATGAAGAAAAGATGGATTTATCCGGTCTTGGTGATCGAGCTGCTCATGCCTTTTTTCGCCCTGGCCCGGCAGCCGGTGGAACCACTGCACGTCGGACCCCGGTACCCGGTGAAAGAGACTGCACCTTCCCCGTTACCCCATGTAAGGCCTGAGTTCGAGGATGTAAACTACTGGATCGGGCGCCTACGGGACCCGGATAAGGTCCTGATGGAGGCCGAGGAGATCGAAAAAGTCAACCGCGCTGCGTTGAAAAACGACCTGGACTCCCTGGACATCTTGTCTCTCCCCGACGAGATAGATACGGGAATCTTGAAAAGGAGACTGGCGAGGTCTTGGGCTCGATACGGAGGGTCGAGACTTTACGACTCGGCAAGTCGGCCCCTTTCCACTGTCTACCTGGCAAGGCTTTTTACGCTGACGAACATCCAGGGTGTTCCTGACCATGTAATACCCCTCTACGGGGTTGTCGTCCATGCGACAAACCTGCGTGTCTTTCCGACGGACGACCTTGTCATGGACAGGCCTTTTGACTACGCCTTCGACCGTTTCCAGGCGGGGAGGCTGGACGTCGGAACCGCCGTCGTAATCCTCCATTACGATGTGGACTGTACGTGGTGTTTTGTGGACACGGGATACGCGTGGGGATGGGTCAGGCCGAACGACGTGGCTGTAGGAGACAAAGAACAAGTCATCAAATTTGCGGGCGGGAAACCACTTATCGTATCCGGCGACAGCGTGTCTTTTTACCATGACCATGATTTCGGGGAATACGCCTTTGAACTCCCGATGGGAGCAAAACTGCCCCTTGCCGAGAGCGTTCATGGCGGGTATAGAGTCGTTATGCCCTGCCGTGACGGTTACGGACGCCTGTTTCTAACCGACGGTTTCGTGCGTGCCGATGCCGATGTCCATGAAGGCTATCTTCCTTACACGATGGGTGCTGTCTTGAGACAGGCCTTCAAGATCAAGGACGGGTATTACAGTTGGGGCGGTCTCAATAAGGGCAGGGATTGTTCGCGGTTCATCATGGACGTCTTCCGCTGTTTCGGGTTTCGGATGCCGAGGGACAGTAACCGGCAGGCGCTTTTTTGCAAGAGGAATCGCTTGGAGCTGGAGGGGATTTCCGACGGCGCGAAAGTCGAGGCCCTGATGCGCATCGGACAGAAGCCGACGATCCTGTACATGCGCGGACATGTCATGCTTTTCTTAGGGGTGGTCGACGACAGGATATATGCCGTCCATAGCTTCTGGGAATACGACGACGAGCACCACGGCGTTGTGTACCATGTTGGCCGTACCGTAGTGTCTGATCTGACGTTGGGGAAAGGCGGAAAAGAGACACTGCTGGGACACCTGAAGGCGGCACTTCCGCTGGACTGAACTCCCGGTGACCGGCCTTTTCTCGCTTGGTGTGTTCATGCCCGAGCTTTCTTTGCGATTCCCGTGAAGGGGCATGACGTCGGGACCGAACCAGGAGAAGCGCCGCCTACTTTGTAGGTGCTTTTCGGCTCAGGCGATTTTCTTTGCCAGCCTGCGGGTCCTTTTTTTCAGCCGGCTGATTTTCCTCGTCAGGAGGAGCGTCTTCTTCTTATCAGCTCGCTTTCTCAAAGAGTCCCGCTGTTCCCTGATCTCTCGCATCTTGTGTTTCAGCTCGACCACCGTCTCGATGGGTTTCTCGCGGGTTTCCTTCACTGGGAGGCCTTTTGCCTTCTTGATGGCGATGATCAGCTCCGTCTTCTTCATCGCTGAAACGCCGCTGATTCCACCCATGGCCAGGGCCATCTCCTTCAACTCCTTTATCGTCAAATCTTCCAGCGGTTTTTCGTGTTCCATCTCTTCACCCTCCATTCGTGTTTGCTTCCTTCACCCGACCGCTGTCAGCCGGGTGAGTGCTTGAATCAGAGTAGAGTTTTCCTCTTCCGTCCCGACCGTGATCCGTAATTTATCCTCGAGGCGCGGCTGTTTGAAGTACCGAACGAGTATGCCCTCCGCCTTGAGGGCGAGATAAATCCTCTCCGCATCGCCCATCGGCGGTCTCGTCAGGATGAAATTCGCCTGTGACGGCCAGACACGGAAGCCCAGGTTCTCGAGGGTGGCGGACAGGTTTTTTCTTGATGCTTTGACCCGTTCTGCGGTCTCTTCCTTGTAAGTCTGGTCCTCGATGGCCGCTGCGCCGATGAGGCAGGACAAGGCATCCACATTGTAACTGTCCTTTATCTTCATCAGGTTTTCGATGATCGGCGGTTGGGCTATTCCGAAACCGAGCCTCAACCCGGCAAGGGAATAGCCCTTGGACAGGGTTCGCAAAATGATGATGTTTTTGTTGCTTTTGACCAACTCCAGGGCGTTTTCTTCGGCGAAATCCACGTAGGCCTCATCCACGACGAGCAGCCCGACGACAGAGGCGGACAGGCGCTCGAGGGATTCACGGGACACCGGCGTTCCCGACGGACTGTTCGGCGAGCAGACGATCGTCAAGGCGCCCCGCGCAGCGATCAGCCCCTCAACGGGGAGTCGGTAGTCGTCGTCGTAAGGGACTTCAATACACCTCGCACCCTGAATCTCTGCGAGGGTCCGATAGAGGACGTACGTCGGCATGGCGTACGCAGCCGCTCGGCGCGGTTCACAGCAGGCCCGCAAGAGTATGGAAAGTATTTCATCGCTTCCGTTCCCGACGATAACCCAGTCTTCGTGAACGCCGAAGACGCGGCTCACCGCGCGGCGTACCCGCCCGGAAAAAGGGTCTGGGTAGCGGCGGAGGCATTCGGTGTCGATGTTGCTAAGTATTGCCATCGCTGTCGGTGAGGGCGGGTAAGGGTTTTCATTGGTGTTCAGCTTGATCACCTTCGCTCCCGGCATTTGTTCACCCGGAATGTAACCGGACATCGATTCTATTTTTTTTCGGAAATAACGCATTGGGTAGCCTCACGACGAAAATTCTTATTAATATAATGATTTTAGCAAATTATGAAATTTATGGACCGGATAAAACGATCAAAACAGATCACCCATATTTCTACTATGTTTTTTAAAGAAGGTCCTTGTCAATGTACTGCCGATCGTACATCTGCCAGAGGGAAAGGAGCAGGGCGGCGATGATCGGTCCGATGACGATGCCGGAAACGCCGAAGAGGGCGATCCCTCCGAGCGTAGAGAACAGTATAAACAGGGGATGCATCTGAATGTCCCTTCCTACGAGGATGGGCCGCAGGGCATTGTCGACCATACTGATGATAAATGTTCCCGTCAACAGGATTGTAATGCCTTCCCAGGTGTGTCCCGTCAGGAGCATAACGATTCCTGCCGGCAGCCAGACAACGGAGCAGCCGATCCCCGGGATGACGGCGAGAAAGACCATCAAAACCCACCAGATCAAGGCGCCTTCGATGCCCACCAGGAAAAACAGGAGCCCGCCAAGAGAACCTTGGATGAAGGCAAGAACGAGGGTTCCCTTGATGGTTGCCCTGGTTGCCGATGTGAACTGTTCATACAGCATTTTTTCACGCCTTTCCCCCAACGGAAAGAGATGAACGGCCTTACGCAAAAACGTTTCGCCGTCCCGGATGAAGAAGAACAGGGTGTACAGCATGATCAGGAACATGGTGACGAAGATCACTGTGTTTTGGGTGAAGCCTTTCAGGCTGGTAAAGATGAAATTTGTGACGTCCTTGGCCATGTCGGAAAGTTTTTCTGCCAGGAGCCCTTCGTCGATGTTCAGATTTCTTACATATGGGTTTTGCCTGACCCGCTCGGGAACGCCTTTGAGGAATTCTTTGACGGGACTATGGTCTTCGCTCAATGATGCGTATATTGCGATCGATTCATTTACCAATAGCGCCCCGATGAGGAAGATAGGCAGGATGATTATCAGAAGGACGGCGAGCAGCACAACCGACGCCGAAAGGCTCGGCCGTCGTATTTTTCCTTCCAACCAATTATAGAAGGGCCGGGAGAGGCTTGCAATCACCGCCGCCCAGAATATGGGATAGAAAAAGGGCTTGAGAAGATAGAGAAAAAGAACAGTGATGAAGCCAAGAAGGCTGAAGAATAGAATGTTTTTGGTTTTGCTGTCTCTCATGGAATCAAAGAGGATAGGGAGAAGTCAAAATATATCGAATATTAGAACCATACCCATTGTTCTCTTAAATTACAAGTTTTTGAAAAATTACCAGAGGTAGAACTCTCGGTCTTACCGCTTTGGTCAGGGGATTTTCAGCTTTCTGCCGACATAAAGCGGGTCTTTGAGCTTCATGCCGTTGGCTTTGAGCAGGGCTGCGGTCGAGATGTCATGCCTTTTGGCTATTCTTTCTATCGTGTCGCCCTTTTTTACCCTGTAGTAAAGCGGTTTAGACGGCTCGGCCTCGCGGATCTTCTTTGTTGAAACCGTTTCTGCGTTTTCACGCCCGGAAGCTGCGGGAACTTTGAGTCTTAGGTTTACGTACAGGGGATCACGGAGCTTCATATTGTTCAACCGGAGGAGGACGGCAACGGTCGTTTTGTTCCTTGTCGCGATCTTTTCCAGTGTGTCGCCTTTCCTTACGGTGTAAAAAGAATACTCGAGGGGTTGCACTGAAGGCCTTTTTTGGGCGACCTTTTCGGCTTCACCTTCCTTTTTGACGGCCGGCACTTTGATATTACTACCCGCATATAGCGGGCCGTCGGCCTTCATGCCGTTTAATTTCAGGAGGACGGCAACGGTGGTGCCGTGCATCTTCGCGATTTTTTCGAGGTGATCCCCTTTTTTGACCTTGTAGAGGACCGTGTCAATAGTCGGTTCGACGACCTTTGCCCGGTCCGGAGAAGGGTTTGCCTTTTCCGATTGAACTGTGGCGGCGATTGTGACCGGAGGGATTTTGCGTCCCGTCAGGGTCTCGTCTACTGCGGCGGCGATAGCCTCTGCGATCTTAGTCTGGAAGGAGGGACTCCGCAGCAGCATCTCTTCCCTGGGATTGGAGATGTAGGCAGTCTCCACCAAAACAGACGGTATTTCCGGCGTCTTGAGGACCAGAAAGGGTGCATACTGGACCTGCTCGAACTTAAGAGGGTTGACGGCCTTGATCTGCTTCAGGATCGACGCCGCCAGGTTTCTCGAGAGGTTCATCGCCTCTGTCTGGACCATGTGAAGAGTGATCGGGTCCGATTCATCGTTTCCCTGGTCATTCTCTGCGCCCCCGATGATATCGGCCAGGTTTTCCTTGCTGGCCAGCAGTCGTGCGGCAACGCTACTCGCCCCGGTTGTGGACAAGCAGTAGACCGAACTTCCCCTGGCGCTCTTGTTTCTTGCAGCGTCGGCATGGATGCTGAGGAAGAGGTCCGCACCGTACTCCCTGGCAATCTGAATTCTTTTCTTGAAAGAGGGATAGTAGTCGCCGCGGCGCGTCAGGAAGGCCCGGTAGCCCTGTTTTTTGTCCAAAATCTTCTGGAGCCTTTGGGCGATCTTGAGAACGACCTCTTTCTCCTTCGTCTTTCTCAATCCTACTGCCCCGGGGTCGTCCCCGCCATGACCGGCGTCGATCACGATGATCTTATCTTTCTTGAGTATTTTTTGTTGTTTTCTCTCTTCTCTCTCCTTTTTTTCCATCTCCGGGAGCGCTATATCGACGACGACGCGAAAAGACTTGTCGGCGACGGCCTTCAGTTTAAACACGCGTGTTTCAACATAGTCGGCCAACTGGAGCTGAACCCGGACAGAGTTGTCGGGAAGGGGTACGACTACTATTTTTTTGATACCCGGTTTGTTCAGGATCTCTTCCGACGGAACGGTATCGCTAATTTCCGTGTCCTTGAAATCCAGGGTGATCGTTTGGTCCGTTCTGCTGACTACGGTGTCGGCTTCTTCGTCCGTGTCGATGACTATGCGGGTGTTTTCCGGAGCGACCCAGTGCCGAATGTTGAGTATCTCAGTAGTCGCGAAGGCGCATTCCGGGCTGAGAAGAAAAAAAAACAGGCCAAGAACGATTTTTTTGAAACTGGACATCTGAGGTATTCTTCCTTTATTTTAAAAACTTTAACAGATTAGGCGGTCTATTACAACCAGTAGGATAGAAAACTGGTTGACAACTGGCGTTCTTAGTGACATTTTCCCGCATTGTAAAAAGGTCTGGAAGCGGCATCAATAGGAGTCGGGAAGGATCAGATGAAGATCAGGGAACTTTTTCGTCAGGAGGTGTTGACTCTTTCCTTCGAGGTCTTTCCTCCCGTGAGGGAAGGGAACTTGGAGAGTCTTTACAGAGCTATCGGAGAGCTCAAAAGCTTGAAGCCGGATTTTTTCTCCGTCACCTACGGAGCGGGTGGTAGCACCCGAGACAGGTCTCTTGAGATCGCTTCGAAAGTCAGGAACGACTACGGTCAAGAGGTCATGGCTCATTTGACCTGCGTACAATCGACGAAGGACGAGATAGCCGGGATTCTCGATGAACTGCGGGATTCGGGCATCGAGAACATCCTTGCCCTTCGGGGGGACCCACCGTTGGGACAGGAAAAATCAGTCAAGACAGAAGGCGGGTTCGGCTATGCGAACGAATTAGTCGAATTCATCAGGTCGAGGGGTGACTTTTGTATCGCCGTGGCCGGCTATCCCGAAGGTCACATCGAAGCGCCGAGCCTCGAAGAAGACCTTCGCAACCTGAAGAGGAAAGTCGACGCTGGTGCGGACTTTATCATTTCTCAGCTATTCTTCGATAATGACGTCTTCTACCGCTTCCGTGACAGGGCCTGGAAGGCCGGCATCCGGGTTCCGCTTCTGCCCGGTGTTTTTCCGGTCATGAATTACAAACAGATGCTGCGGTGCATTTCCCTCTCCAACGCGAGCGTTCCGAAAAAGCTTGCCGAAAAGATGGATAGGCTCCAGGATAAACCGGAAGAAACGGAGAAGTATGGCGTCGAGTACGCGGTCGGCCAGGCGGAAGACCTGATCCGTAACGAGGTCCAAGGGCTCCATATCTACAGCATGAACCGGAGCGGACCCGTCATCCGGATCATCGAGCAGCTTGACCTGCCCGGGCGGTAATGACCTCTGATCCTTGCTGGATATCAGTGCCAGCGTTCGGTAACACCTATTTATGATCCAACGATCCTTTTTTGACCACCTCCTGGGTAACATTTAATTTGAGGCAATTCGTGGAGCTGAAATAGATTGACAAGAAAAAAAAGTTTTCTATAATTAATCGTTTTCGTATTGTATTTTTGTCGTACTTCTAAAAATACCTGATCCATGTAAGGGTCAGACAGGTGAGGTTCTACCGTGGGTATAAAAGCGCAACTCGAAAGTGACATCATTGCAGCCGCTAAGGCGAAGGACAAACTGAGGCTTTCCGCTCTCCGGATGGTCAAGACGGCGATGCACAACAAAGAGATAGACCTGAAGAGGGATCTGACGGAACCGGAAATGTTGCAGCTCCTCTCATCCCTCGCTAAACAACGCGCTGATTCCATCGAGCAATTCAGGAATGGCGGCAGGATGGACCTGGTTGAGAAGGAGGAGGCGGAACTTAAGATTATCAAAGGTTTTATGCCTGAGCAGATGTCCGAGAAAGACATCGAAGAGGAAGTCGGAAAGGCAATCGCGGAGGTAGGCGCCGTCGGGCCCAAGGATATGGGCAAGGTGATGAAGGCCCTGATGCCCAAAATGGCCGGCAAAGCGGACGGGAAACTCGTCAGCGAACTGGTGAAAAAGAGGCTCTCTGCGTGAGCATGTCTGCTCTGATGTAAGATTTGGGACTCCGAGGTCGTCGAGTACCGACGAGTTGTGGTTATTGTAAACATTGATTGTATTCCTAATTTCTCGGGTGGAATTGCTTAATTGCCTGTGTTAAAAGACGTAGTTTGGGTTTTTGCGGCTCTGTCCTTTCTACGATGAGAGCTTCGTTACATCCGGGCTGGGAAAGTCTTTCTGTTGTGCTCAAGCTGGATGATGGGGAACCACCCTATGGGTTTTGTTCGTTCTGAGGCAGAGGAAGTCAAGAGAAGGACGAACATCGTCGATGTCGTATCAGAATATGTTCCTCTCAAGAAATCCGGGGTCAACTATACCGGTCTCTGTCCTTTCCATAAGGAAAAGACACCTTCTTTCTCGGTGAATGAAGACAAGCAAATCTTCTACTGCTTCGGCTGCGGGGAGGGTGGTGACGTATTCGCTTTTATCATGAAAATCAATGACATGAGCTTTCCGGAGGCGCTCAGGTACGTTGCGGGAAAGGTCGGGATAAGTCTTTCTAAGGAATACAGGGGCGTAGGGAGTAGTGCCGGGAAGAGCCTGCGGGAGGAAATTCTCAGGGTTAACGGAATGGCAGCGGACTACTATGCCGGGAATCTTTTGTCCGTTGCGGGGGAAGAGGCCAGGGTTTACCTTAAACGAAGGGGTCTCCGGGAGGATGTGGTCAGGACATTCCGGCTGGGATATTCCCTCCCCGGATGGCACAATCTCAATGGTTATTTCGAGGGTAGGAAGGTTTCCTCGGGATTACTCGAGAAGGCCGGCCTCGTGATAAGAAGAGATGACGGTGCTTATTATGACCGCTTCAGGGGAAGGTTGATGTTCCCGATCGAGGGTGTCAACGGAAACGTGGTCGCCTTTGGGGGGAGGTCACTGGGGGATGAAGTCCCCAAGTACCTTAACTCGCCCGAATCCCCCGTTTATGTCAAAGGGAGGAACCTCTTCGGCCTGAGCAGGGCGAAAGAAGAAATCCGTCGTCACAACGAGGCGATAATAGTAGAAGGATACTTTGACCTTCTCCAACTCTGGAACGCCGGCATAAGGAACGTCGTTGCCACCCTTGGGACGGCACTGACCGCGGATCAACTCAGTCTGTTGCGCCGTTATACGAGGAACGTCGTTCTTCTGTTCGATTCCGACGAAGGGGGAAGGCATGCGATTGAACGAAGCCTGAAGCTTTTTGTTGCGGAGAAGATACATGCAAAGATCGTAATCCTTCCGGAAGGTTACGACCCGGACACCTATGTTTTGAAGGAAGGAAAAGAGGCCTTGGCGGGTCTGATCTCCAAATCACAATCCATGATAGACTATTACATCGACCATATCATCGGAGCTAAAAAAGGTTTGGAAGACCGGCTGGAGACGCTCGGCCGGGCCGTAGGTTTCATCGTTCAAGTAGATGATGTAAAATTAAGGGATATAATGATGACGCGGGTCTCAGAGCGACTCAGGATTTCCGAAGAAATTCTTAGAACCGAGATCCGCAAGGCGATTTCGTCAAAAGAGGGCAAGCCCCGGGAAAGAGGCGAGGTTTTGCAGCCTTTGAGGTCCCGGAAAGCCGACCCGATCGAGCTGAATTTCATCCATCTTCTCGTGGAGCACCCTGAATGGCATAGGGCAGTTCAGGAGGAAAAAGTTCTGGATAATCTGCTGAGCAGTGAACTGAGGGCTCTGGGCCAGTATATTCTTGAAGAATCCCGGAGAGGAGAGAAGATTGACGTCAATATGGTCGTCGACCGCGTCGACGACGAGGAGATGAAAAAAAAACTGTTCAGACGTTTCATGGAGGGGGTCTATCATGATGCGGGGATCGCCGAGAAAGAGTTTACGGATACAGTTTTGAAGATAAAGAGACGATGGCTTAAACAGCGAAGAAAATTGCTGGAGATGGAACTCGTAAAGGCACAGGAAGACAAGAACCGTTGCGACCTCCTGCTTGGCGAGCAGCAGCGGTTGGTCGAGGAAGAAAAAGAATTATCATTCAGTATCAGGGAGCATTAAAAATGCGAAAGAGTATGCATTCAGACGAGATAAAGAAATTGATTTCCCTGGGAGAGGAGAAGGGATTCTTGACTTACGACGACGTTAACGACATCCTGCCTTCCGATGTGACTTCTCCGGAAGAGATCGACGACATCATCATGCTCTTCGGCGAGAAGAACATCGATATCATAGACACGGACAAAGGTGAAAAGATAGTCCTCAAGAAGACGGCCGAGGAAATCGCCGAAGGGAAGGAGGAGGAAGAAGACCTCTCCGCCCTTCTGACCACGGCGGGAAAGACGGGCGATCCGGTGAAGATGTACCTGCGCGAGATGGGCGTAGTATCTTTGCTCAATCGCGAGGGCGAAATTGAGATCGCAAAGAAGATTGAGGAAGGTGAAAGAGAAGTCATGGAAGCGGTTTTCAGCGTTGCCACTTCCGTGAAGGATGTCATCGACATCGCCAAGAAGCTTCGTAGCGAGGACCTGCGGATCAAGAATGTCGTTGACAACCTCGAGGATGAAGACGGGTTCGTCGAGGAGGATATGCACCGGGAAAGAGTCCTGGAACTCATCGATAAGATTGCCCGGATCGAGAAGAGGAACGACACGCAGAGGAAGAAGATTGCCGATAGGTTCTCGACTGCAGAGGAAAAAAAGGCGGCAAAACAGGAGTTGGCCAAGAACACCAAGAAGATTGTCGAGCTTTCCCGGGAGATCAAGTTCAGCAAGAAGCAGATCAACCGCATGGTGTCAAGACTGAAAGACGCGGCGAATGAAATCAAGAAGGCCGAGGAGAAAGTCCTGCTGTGTAAGGATCGGACGGGTATGACCATCAAAGAAATGGAGAAGACCGTCGCTGAGATGAACCGGAATCCGGATAAGGCAGGCAAGATCGCGCGAGAATTGAGGGTTTCCATAAAGCGGATGAAGGAGTGCGAGGCAGCGATCAAGGAATGTCGGATAGTCACCAGGAAAGTTACGGCGGGAATCGGGCTTCCGGTCCCTCTTCTGAAAAACGTGGTTGCAAGGATAGAGGAAGGAGAGACGAAGGCCAACGAGGCCAAGAAAAAGCTGATAGAAGCCAATCTCAGGCTTGTGGTCAGCATAGCGAAAAAATATACCAACAGGGGCATGCAGTTTCTCGACCTCATCCAGGAAGGCAACATCGGTCTGATGAAGGCAGTCGATAAGTTCGAATATCAGCGCGGCTACAAGTTCTCGACTTATGCGACATGGTGGATACGCCAGGCGATCACCAGGGCGATTGCCGACCAGGCGCGGACGATCCGGATTCCGGTCCATATGATCGAGACCATCAACAAGCTCATCAGGACATCCCGCTATTTAGTGCAGGAATTAGGCCGAGAACCAAACCCGGAAGAAATCGCGGAAAAGATGGAGTTCCCCCTCGAAAAGGTCAGAAAAGTCCTGAGGATTGCCAAAGAACCTATTTCTCTCGAGACGCCCATAGGCGAAGAGGAAGACAGTCATCTGGGTGATTTCATAGAAGACAAGAAGATCATGTCACCCTCCGACGCCGCCATCAGCATGGACCTTGCCAAACAGACGCGAAAAATCTTGGCGACACTGACACCGCGGGAGGAAAAGGTCTTGCGGATGCGTTTCGGGATCGGCGAGCGCTCCGACTACATGGAAGAGGCCATAGACGACTTAGGCGCGACACTGGAGCGCACTAGGCAGATCGAGGCGAATGCACTGAAAATGTTAAGAAATCCGTCAAGGCGGCGGGAACTCAAGATGGTCGTGAAATGATCTTGTCAAAAATTCTTGACAAAAAGGATGAATGAGAATTACAAGAACAACTCACTCGTTGCGCCGTGAGATACACGGTATAAACGATGATGATGCAGTGAGTGCGATGTTCATGAACGGGCCCATAGCTCAACTGGAAGAGCCACCGGCTCATAACCGGTAGGTCCCTGGTTCGAACCCAGGTGGGCCCACTATCAAGCGCGAATTGCGAGGTCCTGGTTCAAGATGCCTTTAAAAGCATATACTGTACAATCAGGATGCCCGTCTGGGTATGGTCTGAAATGCACCTGTAAGGGTGCATTTTTTTTAGCCTTTGAGTCAAATTAAGAACAGGAGGAAGATGATTGAAAGAGGATCTTCAGCATTTGATTTCGCTACAGAGGATTGACGCCAGCCTGGCAAGCGCCAGTATCCAGAAGCAGGAAGTTCCAGGAAGAATAGCCCGCCTTGACCAAGATTATGACTTTCTCAGGGAAAGGGCAGATGAAGGAAAACGGCGGCTCGATGAACTCCTGAAGGAACACAGAGCGAAAGAAGACAGTCTGAAGATGGGCATCGAGCATCTAAAGAAAACTAAAGAGCGCCTCCTGGAAGTGAAGACGAACAAGGAATATCAGGCGATGCTCAAGGAAATCGACGGCATCGTCAAGAAGAATGAAGAAATCGAGGATGAGATAATTTCGAAGCTCGAAGACATCGATGCCGCGAGGAACAATCTCAAGGTAAGAGAAGCGGAACTGGCGGAATTCCGGCTCCGGTATGACAAGGAGAGGAAAGACCTTGAGGGTGAGATGAGCAGGATCGACGGTGAAACCACCCGCCTGATGAAGGATGTAGAAAGGGTAAGGGGGAAGATAGACTCTGATATTCTCAAGCAGTATGATAGAATAAAGGCAAAGCGGAACGGCAGTGCCGTGGCCCCGGTCTGGAAAGGGGTGTGTGAAGGTTGTCACATGAACCTGCCTCCTCAGATGTGCAATGAATTGCAAAAATCGGCAGAAATCATGCAGTGCCCTTTTTGCAGCCGGATCATTTACTGGGACGACAGGGGAGAAAATGGCTGATACGCCGTTCAGGCTTTACACCGACGGTGCATGCCGGGGTAACCCTGGCCTTGGCGGGATCGGGGTCGTTTTCAAGGATGAACAGGGCAACATAGTCGGTACGATCAAGGGATTTATCGGTTCCTGCACCAACAACGAAGCGGAATACCAGGCCCTCATTGCCGGGTTGAAGGAGGCGGTGAGGCGCGGCTACTCCCGACTTTCCATCTATATGGATTCTGAACTGGTGGTGAAACAGATAAACGGCGCTTACCGGGTGAAGAGCAAAAATCTATCCGAATATTTTCAGGAAGTGAAAGATCTTCTCTCCGCCATCGGGAATTACAGGGTTTTTCATATCGGACGGAACGAGAACAAGCTGGCCGACCAGTTGGCCAACGAGGCAATAGACGAACACGAAGGAAGTCTTTAGCTGAACGCTCTTTGATGTTGGAGTAGACGAGATGATCGCCGGTCCGCTTGGGGTGGGCCGGAGGAAAGTCCGAGCTCCACAGGGCAGGATGGTCGCTAACGGCGACTGGGGGTGACCCCAAGGAAAGTGCCACAGAAAAGATACCGCCCACCGGCTGCAAGCTGGGATTCGGGTTTGGAATCGCCGAGTTTCGGTTAGTTTTGAATTCTGAACTCTGCGGTGATGACCGCGGTGGGTAAGGGTGAAAAGGTGAGGTAAGAGCTCACCAGTTTCCTGGGTGACCGGGAAAGCTTGGTAAACCCCATCCGGAGCAAGACCAAATAGGAGGACGCTTGAGGGCTGCCCGTCCGATGTCCTCGGGTAGAGTCGCTTGAGGCACCGGGCAACCGGTGTCCCAGAGGAATGATCATCGCCCTTCAACGGGTGACCGTGAAAGGGAACAGAACTCGGCTTATCGGCTGCTCCAACATCAAACACTCAGTAGAAACGACGAACTGATCTGAGATGCATCGCGCAATACTTTCAATCATAACCCTGTCGATCTTTCTTTGCATTTCTTTTGGCTTCGGCAGCGAAACCGAAGCGCCTTCTCATGTGCACGGCCTGGTAAAGGAAGGGAAATACCTGGAAGCAATCGCTGAGTGTCAGGCGATAGTGGAACATGCCCAGCAGGATGACACGAAAGCCACCGCGTTCCTGATGATCGGGGATATTTACAGCTATTACCTCGACGACTATGATGCCGCTCTTCGGTATTACGACCTTGTAAAAACTGAGTACCCCAAAAGCAATGCCTCCGCCAACGCCTTTTTCAATTCTGGTATGATCCTTTACGAAAAGGGCAGATTCAAGGAAGCCTTGTTGCAGTTTAATGTTTACCTGAAAAATTATCCGCAGGGGACAAGAAGAGACACGGCTTCTTACATGGTCGAGGCTTGTAGCCGGGAGATCCCGCTCACGGTGGCGAAAGAGGACAAGCCCGTGGGTCCTGCAGCGAGGGACATCGATATTGTTAGGGTCCTTCTGGCGGCATCGGCAAAGCCGGTCGTGATTACAGTTACTTCATCAGTGGAGGTTATGGATGCGAATGAAAAGAGGACGTTGGGGAGATTGGCTACCGGAGACAAGGTCGTAGGTGTATCGAATGGTATGCTGATGATTGATGGACAGCCCGTTGGGGATGGAGAGATCATACTTATTTGCGCCCCTGGAGAAAAGCTGAAACTGGACGGGAAAAGGTACCGCGGGAAGGTAAAGTTGAAGAAGACGGCATTGGGAGGTGTGGCTGCGGTCAATGTCTTGCGTACGGAAGAGTACCTTTACGGCGTTGTTCCCAGAGAAATGTTGCCGAGCTGGCCGTTGGAGGCATTGAAGACCCAGGCTGTCGCGGCTAGAACCTTCGTTCTTTACCAGAAGGACAAGAACCGGAACGACGATTATGATGTAACTGCCACTACTTTGTCTCAAGTCTACGGGGGTTTTGATTGTGAAACCAGTGAGACGCGGCAGGCAGTAGATTGTACAAAAGGGGAAGTCATTACTCACGGGGGCAGGCTGATTCTCGCATACTATCATGCCAATAGCGGCGGCATGACGGAGGATGCCGGAAACGTCTGGACAACCGACCTTCCTTACCTAAAGGGGGTGATAGACCCCTTCAGCGAGGGAGCGCCCGATTGTCGGTGGTCCGTCCTCCTCCGCTTGAAGGACATCGCGAGGTCTCTTTCGGAAAATGGTATTCGGGTGAATGTCGTCCATGACGTGACCCCTGTCGGGGTTAGTCCCTCCGGGAGGGTTACGAGGGTCAGGGTCGTGCACGACAGGGGCGAGACGATACTCCGCAGCAACGATTTCAGGATTAAGTTGGATGCGAGGCTGGTTAAAAGCACTCTCTTCGTGGCTGTGAGAGAAGGCGATGTCATTAGATTCGACGGAAGGGGCTATGGGCACGGTGTAGGGTTGAGCCAGTGGGGGGCCCGGGAAATGGCTCTTCAGGGCTACACCTACCGTGATATCCTCAAGCATTATTATACAGGGGTTGAGGTCGGGAACACATCACCGTTGGCCCAAAGGCGGTAGTAGTGAGTACGGTTTCACCCCGTGTTTTACGGCCTTTGCCGGGAGACAAAGGCACGTGCATAGAACAATGATTGTCTCAACTGTTAAGCAAAAATGTAACGGGGAAGGCCGATGTCTTCCCCGTTTTTTAAAAGTTCCAGTCTCTTGTTATCTTTTCTTCCGTTTGGGCGGTTTGATTCCCAACTCCTCTTCCGTTTTCAGGATGTCCAGAGTGGTCCTGATGACGGTGTCGGAGTTCAAAGACATGCTGTCGATGCCGCACTTTACAAGGAACCGGGCAAATTCCGGATAATCGCTCGGGGCCTGGCCGCAGATGCCGATCTTCTTCTTCATCCTCCGCGCCTTCTTGATCGCCAGCGCCACGAGGTCGAGGACGGCCTGGTTCCTTTCGTCGAAGATATGAGCGACCTGGGCGGAATCCCTGTCGAGACCCAGGGTGAGCTGGGTGAGGTCGTTGGACCCGATGGAGAATCCGTCGAATACCTTGCCGAATTCTTCGATCAGGATGACGTTGCTCGGGATCTCGACCATCATATAAATCTCAAGCCCATTCTCTCCTTGTACAAGCCCATTTTCTCTCATGACTTCGATGACTCTTTTCCCTTCGTCGACGGTCCTGCAGAAGGGAATCATGAGCTTGACGTTAGTCAGCCCCATCTCCTGGCGGACTTTGAGCATCGCCTTGCATTCCAGGGCAAATCCGTCCCGGTATTTTTCGTCGTAGTACCGTGAGGCGCCCCGCCAGCCGATCATGGGGTTTTCTTCGTGGGGTTCGAAGAAAGAACCCCCGACGAGGTTGGCGTACTCGTTACTCTTGAAATCGCTCATCCTGACGATCACGTCATTTGGATAGAAGGCGGCACCTATCTTGGCCACGCCCTGGGCGAGTTTGTCCACGAAACAGTCGCTCTTGTTCTCGTAGCCCTGTGTGAGGGTCTCGATCTCTTCCCTCACCTTCGGGTCCGTCACTTTGTCGAACTGGATAAGTGCCATTGGATGGAGCCTTATGCTGTTGATGATGAACTCCAATCTGGCCAGTCCAACGCCGTCGTTAGGGATGGATGCACTGTTGAAGGCCAGGTCAGGGTTGCCGATGTTCATCATGATACCGGTCTTCGGCCTCGCCATGTCCTTCAGGTTGATTTTCTGTATCTCGTACTTGAGGATGCCTTCGTAGACGTTTCCCACTTCACCCTCGGCGCAGGAGACGGTCGCTTCTTTCACACCGCGGAGCTTTTCGGTCCCTTCACCCGTTCCGACGACGCAGGGCACGCCCAGCTCCCTGCTCACGATAGCGGCATGACAGGTACGCCCCCCTTTGTTGGTCACGATGGCGGCGGCGATCTTCATGATCGGCTCCCAATCCGGGTCCGTCATGTCCGTCACCAGGACCTGCCCTTTTTGGAAACTTTTGATGGCATCTACGTTTTCGATGATGTTGACCGGCCCGGCCCCTATCTTTGAGCCAACGGCGGTTCCCGTGACCAAGGGCGTTTTGGTTTCCAGGAGCCGATAGCTTTCGAGGACGTTGACATCCTTCTGTGACTGGACGGTCTCAGGCCTTGCCTGGAGGATAAACAGTTCGCCGGTAGCGCCGTCTTTGCCCCATTCTATGTCCATAGGTTTGAAGAAGCCTGCCTTCGCAGAATAATGGTCTTCGATGATCATGGTCCACTCGGCAAGCCGGAGAATCTCATCGTCCGTCAGGCAGAAACGCCTCCGGTCGGCTTCGGGAACCGGCACGATGACGGTGGCTTCTTCATGCGTTTCGGTGGCATAGACCATCTTTATTTCTTTGGTGCCGAGCTTCTTCTGTAAGATCGGCCGGAATCCCTTCCGGAGCGTAGGCTTGAAGACATAAAATTCATCTGGATTGACCGTGCCCTGGACCACCAGTTCACCTAAGCCGTAAGAGCCGGTTATCAGGACGGCGTCACGGAATCCCGATTCCGTATCGATGGAAAAAATAACGCCTGCGGAGGCGAGGTCGGAGCGCACCATCTTCTGCACGCCGATAGAGAGCGCCACGGAAAGGTGGTCGAACCCTTTGTCCACCCGGTAGGAAATCGCCCGGTCGGTAAAAAGGGAAGCGAAGCATTTCTTGCAGGCATCGATAAGCTCGGTTTCGCCCCTGACGTTCAGGTAAGTCTCCTGCTGCCCTGCGAAGCTTGCGTCCGGTAGGTCTTCCGCCGTTGCCGAGCTTCTTACCGCAACATCGACTTTACTGTCCGAGTATTCTTTACAAAGCTGTTTGTATGCATCCAGTATGTCTTTCTTCAGGTCCAGCGGCAGTTCGGCATTGTAGATGAGCGACCGGATTTTTTCCCCTCTTTCCGACAGATTTTCAATATCGTGGGTGTCCAGGTCCGCCAAGATATTTTTAATTTCCTCTGTGATGCCGGCACTTTCTAAAAGGTAACGATAGGCTTCGGCTGTTATGGCATAACCGTCAGGAATGTTCACCTTCTTCTTCGTGAGCTCCCTGCGCATCTCGCCGAGGGAGGCGTTTTTCCCCCCCACTTGGGGTATATCTTTCAACTCTATTTCATCGAACCAAAGGACGAATTTGTTTTCTTTCATCTGTTCCTCCAGGTTTCTTGGTTTGTACGGCATCTTGAAGATAAGTTGGGCATTTATACCAGCGCGGTAAATTCTAGTCAAATGGAAATCATGGACGCGAAATTCGCCACGGCCGGAAAACAAAAAAAGGCCGGAGAACCCGGCCTTTTTTGTATGCTCAGATGAAATCAATCACCTGAAATCAATCACCTACTTGTTGTCTTCTTCTTCATCTTCGTAATAGTCAACCACTTCCTGCGAACCTTCCGGCACCTCGGCTGCGATGGACCGAGAAATTCCTCGAGCCAGTAAAGCGGAGATCAGGAAAAGAATGACCACAGATATGATCAGGATCAGGATGATCGTTGTCGACCACGCCTTCGCTTCTTTTTCGATCTTCTGCGACGTTGCGACGGCAAGTTCGTTCCACTTTTCTACGTCGACACCCATCCCGACCCAACCAAAACCGCCCGGTTTAGGATAGTCGTCGGTGAAGAACTTGATCGGTGCATAGGCGACGAACTTCGTATGGCCACCGAATTTGTATGTCTTGATGCCGGAGTTTCCGGCGGCTGCGTCCTTCGCTATCTCAGGTAGGTTCGGGTCCATGAAGCCGAGAAGATTGAGGTTCAGGACTTCCTCTCCCTTTTTGACCTGCTCTTCGGCTGTCTTCTCCGTCAGAGGAGGAACCGGTCTCCCGTCTTTGTACAGGCCCGCGATATGGTAGTCGTTTGGGTGCGAGATCATGAACCCCTTGTTGTCGACCATATAGGCATAATTACCTGTGGAAGCGTCGGCCTCAAAAACAAGTTGTGCCTGTGTCGGGATGATATGATCGGTGAAGCCGGCGAGGTGCCTGTAATCAAGAGCCAGAACGACCACTCCGGCGAAACCTTCTTTGCTGAACAACGGGGTTGCAAAGCGGATAACCCCCGTGAATCTTTTATTTTGTTGCTCGAACTCCTGTCTATTGACGTACCATCCGGTGACACGGCCGACGTATATATCGCCCTTGTTCAGAGCCTTCGCCTTGTTGAAGTAGTCTTCCGACTTGTAAAGGGTGTTGGCCGGATTGCTCACATTGACCAATTTTGACTTCGGCACAACCTGGCCGTTTGATATCTTGATCTGTTCATTGCCGTTTCTGTCAATGAGCGCCATCTCCGTGTAGAGGAGAGCAGGTTCCTGGACGATTTTGTCGTTCGACTTCACCCAGATATTTCTTTTGTTTTCATTGACGAACTGTTTGAACGCCGCCTCGGTGGCTGGGATGATGGTGGCCACCAGCAGGTCCTTTTTTCTCTCACTGAGGAAGCTGGCGACCTCATCTGCTGTATTGATGGTCCGTATTTTTATTTCTTCCTGAGATTTTTGATCGAGAACGGTGACGGCACGTTCTTTTGCTGTAATCCCAAGTTTGAATATTCCATTGGCGATAAGAATCGCCATCAACGATAAGGGGATTACTATAAGCAGGAAGAAGACCCTTGCTACAGTGAAAAGCTGCTTGTCTTTTTTTGTGTCTGGCATCGCCTTCTCCCCCTAACTTTGTTAGTTTTGAATTAATCGTTCGACCGTTAAATTAACCCAAAAAATAACGCATATAGGGGTTTGCGTAGAGGAGAACGAGCGAAACGACCAGGGCGTAAATGGTAATCGATTCCGCCATTGCCATACCCACGAGCATCGTTGTCAAGATCTTACCCTGGACGCCGGGGTTTCTTCCGACAGCCTGGCATGCGCCGCTTGCGGCATTTCCGATTCCTGCACCGGCGCCGATTGCACCGCCACCAATCGCTATACCTGCAGCTATCATCGCACCTACAGCGAAGATCACCTTCGTGTAAGGTTCACCCGTCGGAAGGGCTTCCGCCGCGAATACTACCGGTGAACACACAAACAGAGTTACCACGGCTGAGAAAAGGGTTAGTAAAGTCTTTCCGAATTTCTTTAACATCTGTCCAATCTCCTTTCATGGGGTAAAGTAACCTGAATGACCAACCTTTTCCTTGTAACATAATTCTGTATCCAAAGAAAAGGAAAAGCTCTTCAGTTGCCCGCCCTATATGCAATGAATGTGCCTCAATCTTCGGGGGTCGTCAGATGTGGCTAAGGTTGGACAAACATAGGGCTAATTATTACCGTCGGCGAAGTGTAGTGAGTGCGTTTATACGGACTGCGTTTGACGTTTCGTTACACTGGAGAGGGAAATTTAACGAAATGTTAAATGAAACGTCATGAGGCGATGAAAGAACGTAGGCCCACGGAGGGATGTTTTTTATTGAAAAATGACAGTCGGGGCGATAGTATCCTTTTGTACACGATCATTTAAAATGGCAGAAGTGTTAGTGCTGTGCAAAGCTATGGAGTATGTTTTTTTCGTCCTGTCTTTCACCTTTAGCTCAAGTTGGAGTGGATCAGAAGATGCAGGAAATATTGACCGCTGTAACATACCTTGTGGCCTGGTTAGCATGCGAAAAAGTTTTTCACATCGAAAGCGGCCTCACCAAACTTCTCATCTCTCTTGGTGCCGCCGTTGGCGTCTATGTCCTGATAGCTGTGAAGGAAAGCCGCGAGAAGACACGGAAGGGACGAGACGATTGAGCGGTGCATGACTCCATCTATGGAAAATAAAAGAATAATTCCTATATGGTTGGCGACCGTCATCGTCATCTTGATGGTAATCCTTTTTTCCATGCTCATAAATCGTGCGCGGGAAAAGGAAATCGTCGAGCGGTTCAGCCGTCAGCAAATGGCCATAGCCAAGGGGTTGGCCGCGGGGATCGAAGACCTTATCGCCGACGTGGGAAAAAGTATGATGATCCATTCCCTGCGGCTGACCAGCGGGCGGAAGGCGATCGTCTCCTTAAGAGAAGATGTCAGGGTAATCTTTGACAGCTTAGGTGCCAAGGTGAAGTTCGTCGCGGCAGACGGCGCAGACGGTAGCCCTATTGTCTATCCCTCTGACTACCGGCAGGCCTTTTTGACTAAGAGGCCTGAGATGCAGGCACTGATGAGAGAGGTGAAAAGGACTGGGAAGCCCCATGTCGGCGATTTTCTAAGAAAAGAAGGAAATGTCGGTGCTGAAAGAATCGGCGAGGACGAAACACTGGTAGTGGTCGCGGTTCCGCGGTTTGGTCAAGACAGGGAGGTTATCGGCGCCTTTTATGCCGCCCTATCTCTTTCCACCGTCGTCGACAGGTATATTTTGCCGGCGAAAGATGAATTTTCTTGCGAGGTCTGGCTGGTAGACGAAAAGGGGATGATCGCCTTCCATACCAACGGGCATCTGGCGGGTCGAGAGGCGGATGTACTTGAGACGGAGCAGCCGTCAGGAGGTCTCTCCCTGAAGAGTAGGATGATGGCCGGGGGCGAAGGCATAGGTGAGTATCGGTTGCTTCGGGGAAAAGGCCGCGAGGAAAGGCAGATCGTCGCCTTTTCGCCGGTCGGGCTCGACTCGAGAAAGTGGTCGGTGGCAGTCAGTCTCCCGTACCAGGCAGCGGTATCCCACTTGAAAAAAACGTTCGTCATCTTGATGCTGGAGGCCCTTGTTCTGATCGTTACAGCCGTCGTTGGGGCTGCGATGATTTTCTATACCAGCAGGCGGCGCCTTGTCTTGGAACAGGAGTTGAAGCGGTTCAAAGAACGGGATGATTTGCAGGAGAAGCTTGCCAGAGAGAAACGCACTATGGAGGGGATCATTGAGGGTTCTCCTATACCCACTTTTGTCATCGACCGGGACCACAAGGTCATTTTCTGGAACCGGGCCTGTGAGGAGTTGACGGGGTGCCGGAGCGTGGAAATGATAGGGACGGACAAGCAGTATATGCCCTTTTATCCCGAGAAGCGGCCGGTGATCGCCGATTTGATCGTAGATAATGACTTTGAGGGCCTGGATAAGTATTACGGGAAGAAGCAGGTTCAGAAGTCGTCGGTGGTGGAGAAGGCATACGAGGCGAGAGATTTTTATGAGAATCTGGGCGGTCGCAGGCGGCACCTTTATTTTCTCGCGGCGCCCATCTATGATGAGAACGGCCAGATAATCGCGGCGATCGAGACACTCCAGGATGTGACCCGAGAGAGGGAGATGGAGTTAGCCCTGAAGGAATACGCCGAGACACTGAAGAACGAACTCTACGAGAACATTAAGCTAAAAAAGGACATAGAGGAGCTTTACAACTATCTTCAGTTCATCCTGGAAAGTTCCCCGGACCGGATATTCGACGTGACGAGCGATGGAACGATCAATTTCGTCAGCCGCAGCCTAGACTCCGGCACAGGAGCAAAGCAACTTCAAGGGAGGCATTTTACGGAGTTTGTGGCGCCCGAGCACAAAGAGTTCCTCATGAAAAGGTGGGAAGAGATCAAAGGAGGTCAATACCATCCTTTCGAGATAGAGGCGACAGCGAGAGACGGGACGAAACGAAACCTGTTGATCACCCCAAGGCCTATCAAGGGAACGGACCGTTATCTGTTCGTCCAGCGGGATATCACTGAATTCAAGGACCTGGAGAAGAAATTTTACGACAGCCAGAAACTCGCGGCGGTGGGACAACTCTCGGCAGGCATCGCCCACGAGGTGAGGAACCCGCTTTCGTCGATCAAAATGAGCCTTCAGATCCTGCAAAAGCGACTTCGCCCGGAAGGCAATGACCTAAAGAGGTTCAAGATTGCCGAGAAAGAAGTGGAGCATCTGGAAAAGATCGTCAGTGACATACTGCTCTTCGCTAAACCCATGGAACCGGACATGAGGCCGGGAGACGTCAACTCCTTCATCGACAGTTCTTTGTTGATGGCGGAGAAAGAGATATTGGAAAAGAAGATCGAGGTCCGCGCCGATTACGACAGCGATATCCCGCAGGCAAACTACGACCCCGGGATGCTCAGGCAGGCGCTCCTGAACCTCTACCTAAACGCCATAGATGCGATGGATGAAGGAGGAGTACTAACCATCTCGACACGTTTTGTCAGGAAAGGTGATGGTGAATGGGTGCTGATAGAGATCGAGGACAACGGGTCCGGTATCGACGAAGAGGACATCCCCCACCTCTTTAACCCGTTTTTCACTCGGAAGAAGTATGGGACCGGGTTGGGATTGGCACAGGTAAAGAAAATCATCGACCTCCATCGGGGTACAATAGAAATCGTCAGCGTGAAGGGCCGGGGGACGAAGGTGTCTGTTGCGCTACCGGCAGGCGGGTAACAATAGAGGGTATACGGTGAAGGGCAAACAGTAAACGGTGGTTTATGGGGTGAACGGAGCAACGGGTTGAGATGACATGAAAAATGTCTTTCAACTTTTTGTGAGTTCGTCGCCGCTTATTCCAACTGCTCACTTTCAGGGACGTTATGGCCAAGATCATTGTGATTGACGATGACAGGTCGATCAGTGAATCCCTCGAGTTGTATCTCTCGGAGGAGGGGCATGAGGTAATGACGGCCAATACAGGAACGGACGGCCTAAACTTGGTCCTCCAGACGTCGCCGGACATCGTCATCCTGGACATCCGACTGCCCGACATCGACGGGTTTACCGTCCTTGAAGACCTGAAAGAGGAGAACGTGGATGCCAAGGTGATAATGATAACCGCCCACCACGACATGGAGACCACGATCAAGGCCATGAAGGAAGGGGCCTTTGACTACATCCATAAACCCATAAACATAGATGAATTGGACATCGCTATCCAGAAGGCCATCAATACGTTGGAGATGGAGAAGAAGATCAACGGCCTTCTCACGGAACCATCCCGGAGCTTCAAGGTCGGCGACATAATCGGCACCGGGAAGGCCATGCTGGATATCTTCAAAGTAATCGGCGTGGTCACCCAGAGCAAGACCACCGTCCTTATCCAGGGCGAGAGTGGAACCGGCAAGGAACTGATCGCCAAGGTGATCCACAACAATACTTCTCCCACCGAGCCTTATATCGCCATAAATTGCTCGGCCATCGTAGACACCTTGCTCGAGTCGGAACTCTTCGGGCATGAGAAGGGGTCTTTCACGGGGGCCATCAACCGGAAGCCGGGGAAGTTCGAACTTGCCCGCCATGGCACCGTCTTTCTGGATGAGATCAGTGAGATGTCCCTGAACCTCCAGGCAAAACTCCTCAGGGTTCTCCAGGAGATGGAATTCGAGCGGGTGGGCGGGAAAGACCGCGTCAAGGTGAACGCAAGGATAATCGCCGCCACGAATAAGGACCTGAAGACCCTGGTCGAGGAAGGTAAGTTCAGGGACGACCTGTATTATCGCCTCAACATCGTCACGATCAACATCCCTCCCCTCAGGGAGAGGAGGGAGGACATCCCCTTGCTCGTCGATTATCTGCTGAAGAAGATAAACCGGGATCTCCACAAGAACATCGTCGGCGTTTCGAAAGAAATGATGGACGTCTTCATGAAATACGGTTGGCCCGGTAACGTCCGTGAACTCGAGAATATCCTTGTACGTGCGGCCGTCGTCGCCAAAGGGCAGGTGCTCGGGCGCGAGGATTTCCCCGATTTGCTGGGTAGCGCGCAGGTACCGAAGGCACCGGCGGCGCTTGCCGGGGAAGAAGAGGAAGGGACCGGTTTTGAGACCCTTGACGAGATAGAGGAACGTCATATCCGCAGAGTCATCGCCAAGGTGGGCAGGAACAAAGGTGAAATCTGTGAGATCCTGGGTATATCACGCCCTACCCTCGAAAGAAAACTTGAGAAATACGGTATCCGTTTCGATTGAAGGGCGAAGGGCGGGCGGCTGAGAATGATCTTTTACGAATAGCTGAAAGCCCAAATTTTACATGAAAGTCACATCCGCAGAATTTGTTAAGAGTGCAGTAGAACCGTCCCAGTACCCCGATTCTCCTTATCCCGAGGTCGCTTTCGCCGGAAGGTCCAATGCGGGCAAGTCCTCGTTGATCAATGCCCTTGTCAATCGCAGAAAACTGGCCCAGACAAGCACGACACCGGGTAAGACCCGCCTGCTCAACTTTTTCGTCGTAAACCGGAGGCTGTCTTTTGTGGACTTGCCGGGATACGGTTTTGCGAATGTCTCCCGTAGCCTCCGGAGTGCCTGGAGGCCGATGGTGGAAGATTACTTGCGGCAGAGGAAGAACCTCTGCCTCGTCGTCCTCGTTCTAGACGTCCGGCGAGGCGTCTCCGAAGAAGATATCGCTCTTGCCGGGTGGCTCCGCCGTCACGACAGGGATTTCCTCGTCGTCCTGACGAAGAGCGATAAGGTATCAAAAGAGGAGGCGAAGCGGCGGTTGGCGGATGCCGCGGAGGTTTTAGGACTATCCGGGGACCAGGTTCTTCTCTTTTCTGCTGTGAAAGGCCTGGGGAAAGAGGAGCTATGGAGGGAAATGGGAAAAAAGATTACTTTCGCCAAGTTGGCCTGAGATGGGAAGCATTTCTTTCTCGCATGTAGTAGAACGCCTGGGCTATCCCACCGCTCCCATGGACATCATCCTTTCTAAATCTCATCTGTAGAGGCTTAAGGTATCAATATTCCGGTGTCAGTCTGTCCAGCTCGGCAAGCGAGAATACAGGCCCGTCTTTGCATACATACTTACTACCCACATTGCAGCGCCCACACTTGCCTATACCGCATTTCATCCGCATTTCCAAAGAGGTATAGATGTTTTCCTTGGAAAACCCGAGTTCGAAGAACACGGGCAAGGTAAAGCGGATCATGATGGGAGGACCGCAGATCACAGTCACCGCGTCTTCTGCACTCGGGGCGACTTCTTTGCAAACGGTAGGGACAAAGCCTTCCCGCCCTTTCCAGGTCTCGTCCCCCTTGTCCACCGTGACGTGGAGCTCCATATCGTCTCGCTTCGACCAGGCCTCGAGCTCATCCTTGTAAAGGAGGAGTCCGGGCGTCCTCGCCCCGTAGATCGTCGTGATCTTGCCGAAGCGTTTGCGGTTGCTGTCGTTTAACATGTACTGGATGAGGGCGCGCAACGTAGTGAAGGCAAATCCACCGCCTACTACCACGATGTTCTTGCCCTCCAAGTATTCGATGGGCCACGAATTTCCTAAGGGTCCGCGGACACCCATCATGGTCCCTTCTTCCATCTCATGCAGTGCCGTAGTTACTACGCCCGCCTTTTGCACGGTAAATTCTATGTAGCCGGGGTTGGTCGGTGACGAGGCGATGCCGATGGGCGACTCACCCTTTCCGAAGATGGAGAGCTCGGCGAATTGGCCGGGCAGATACTTGAAACTTTCCTCGTCTTCCTTGTTTACGAAAGCCAGTCGAAAGGTCTTGATATCTTTTGTATCCACCTCAGTCACGATCTTTATGACTTCGACCGGATAGGGTACATATGGATTCTGCATAACGTTCTCCCGACTACTGTAATTTCGAAATATCTTCGACGATCTTCCGAATATCGATATTGACAGGACAGTACATCACGCATCTGCCGCATCCCACACAGGCAATGGCATTAAAATTGTCCACGTAGTATTTGAATTTATGCATAACCCGCTGGCGCCAGCGCTCCTTTTGCGTCGGCCGGGGGTTGTGGCCGGACGTTTCTTTAGTGAATAGGGGAAACATGCAGGAGTCCCAGTTCCGAAGACGACGCCCGTCATCGTATTTCATCTCATCGTTTATGTCGAAGCAATGGCAGGTGGGACAAAGGTACGTACAGGTACCGCAGGCTAGACACCGTTTATGGATTGTGTCCCAGAAGGGGTGGTCAAAACTCACGTCAAGGATGGGCTTGATTTCCTGGGCGGGGATGTTGGATTTTATCTGCCCGACCGCCTCCTTGGCAGCCGTCTCCTTCTTGTTGTCCGCCTCGGCCGTTGCCTTTGCCTCCCCAAAGTACTTGGCCAGCCTTTCCCCCTTGGGCGTCAGAAACTCCACGAGGTATACGTCCCCGATGTCGGTAACGAGGACATCGCTTCCCGTACTGTCTACAGGGCCGCCGCCCACAGAGGTACAAAAACACGTGGTGTAAGGAACGGGTGTGCAGGCAAGAGTTACCACGGTCGCTTTCTCGCGTTTGGCGATGTAATATGGGTCTTTGTATTTCTCCTGGTCGAATAAAAGGTCGAGGAGGACGAAACTCCTTGCGTCGCAAGGCCTGACACCGAAGAGCACCGCATCCCTTGCCTCTAACTCCACCCCTTTCAGTACCGTTCCCTTAGGAGTACGGACGTACCGGATCATTACTTCCGTCCTGGGGAAGAACACCCCCTTGGGAGCGTTCTTAGTGTTGGCAAAGGTTAGTAACGGTTCTTCTCCCGGTGCGAGCGGCTTGAACAGGACATTGTCTTCTAATTTCACCGGGGCAAAGACGTTGAACTCTCCTCCGACCTTCTTTACGATCCCTAACAGCTCATCTTTTTTGATCAACCGTTTTTCCATGGTATCCTTCAGTCTTCCAAGTTTTTTTACATCAGCCCCAAACCACTCATGAGCGGTGTGGGATCGACCATGTGGAGTTTGAACCAATCCGCCGGTCCTGGTATTCCCATCGCCAGGGCCATGAGCTCGGTGAAGTAAAATACCGGCAGCTTGACGTTATCACCGGCCCTCGTATCAAGATTCGCCATACAGACCGGACAGGCCGTCACGACACAGTTGGCGTCCGCCTCCCGAGCCATCGTCATCAGCCGGTCAACCAAGTTCCGTACGACGTCTGTCCGGCTGATCGTCAGGCTGCCGCCGCAACAATCCGTCTTGAAGGACCACTGTTTCACTTCTGCCCCCAGGGTCCCTAAGATTTCATCCAACATATAAGGATTCTCGTAGTTTTCGAACTGGCATACCTCGGGCGGCCTGACCAACAGGCAACCATAGTACGATACCGGTTTTAGACCGGTCAGCCTTCTCACGACCTTTTGAGCAATCGCCTCCATGCCGACATCGTCATGGAAAAGACCGATGGGATGCTTTACCGTTACCGTTCCTTGATATGGTCGGCCGATGATGCCGTCTATCGCCGCTTTCAATCTATCATCATGAGCAAGATGGTGCTGGGCGCTCTTGAATCTGTTGAAACAGGCGGCGCAGGGTACCATCACCTCCTTGTCCCCTGCCGACTCGATCAATACGAGGTTTCGTGCGGGCAACGCCACGGATAGCTTGAAATTGGTAGAGTGGGCCGAAGTGGCACCGCAGCACGACCAGTCTTCTACCTCCGCGAGGTCTATCCCCAGTGCAGAAGACACCGCCTTCACAGACTGATCGTACTCCTTCGCTGTTCCATGCAGAGAGCATCCCGGATAGTATGAAACTTTCAACACTTGCCTCCTTATGAGATCACTGTCTGGTCTTCTCGAAAATCTCCTTTACCGCCCTCAAGTTCTTGGTCTTGGGAGAGATCAGGGGGAGTTTTCCTTTGAGAAGCATTTCGACGCCCATCGACATATCGGAAAATAGGTCTCCCGACCGTAGCTTGTAATTAACCATCATGAGAGGTTCGTTTATCCGGCCACGGAGTTTGATGCCCCGCAGAAAGGCCTCATGGAAGAGTACCACGTTCTTTTCTTTCGCGGGGACACCCTCCTTTAAGGCCATTTCCCTCAGAACATCCATCATCCTCGCGATATCCACCTCGTTGGGGCATCGGGTGATGCACGTCTCGCAGGATGCGCATAACCAGATGGTCGAACTGTTCAGCACTTCCTTCTTCATCCCCATCTGGATCATCTTTATGACCCGATTGGGGTTGTACTCCATGACCGATGCCAGAGGGCATCCGGCCGTGCACTTCCGACAATGGTAGCATCGCTGGATAGGTACACCGCTAATCTTTTCGTTCACTTCTTCGAGAAAGGTCTTCATTATGCACTCCGTTTCACCTTACGGGTTGTAGATAAAGTCCTCGCATTCGTGCTCCCGGAAGGTTGCGAGCACGGGGGGGTCATCCAACGAGGCGCCGGCCCGACTCCCGAAGAGCTCATAGGCGTCCTTGTCCAATTTTTTCAGGAAGGTCCTCAGATCGACCCCCATGGGACAGACGGCGACACAGGAACCGCAGTCCACGCACCGCCCCGCCATGTGGAAAATCCTCATGATTTGGAATACCTGCGTATCGGGGGCATTTTCTCCTATGCCTACCCATTGAGGTCTGCTTTGTTCGGCAAAGCATTCCGGGCAATAACAGGAGGGGCACGCTTGACGGCAGGCATAACACCGGATGCACTTTGCCATCTCTTTCTCGAAATAGGCCCACCTCTCCTCGGAAGGCCGGGATTCGAAGGCCTTAACGGCGTCGTATTCTTCGTCCGCCCTCATGGCCGGCGCCGGCTCACCTACCGTCAGGTCGTTGATTACGGGGTTGTTAAACCGGCAGGTGAGGCAATTATCGGCCAGGACGTCCGCTACTGCCACGATTCTATCACCGGCGGCTGTAGTCACCTTCAGTTGCTCGCCGTCCAAGGCCCCGTCAACGATTTCCTGTCCTTCGAGGAGGACGGAAAGCTTCTTCTTATCCACATACCCCCGACAGGGCACGCCCAGGACCACGATCTCCTCGCGAGTGTACTGCCGTTCCTGCAGATGGAGGATGATAGAACGAGTCGTACAGCCGCGCGCTACGACACCCACCACCTTCTTTGTCCTATTTTCCGGCTTCACCCGTTTCTGTGCGTTCCGATGCTGGAAGATGACGTCATGCACGTATTTTGCGAGGTTCTGTACGCATAAGGCGTTCCAGAGGAGCTTCGCCGTGTCTGAAGGATCAGTGACAAACGTGGGCACGGCCGTGAGCGGCAACGTCCCCGCCTCGTAACCCACGATGACATCGACCTTTTTTTCCTCTAACAGTTTCTTCGCCTCTTCCCGCAGCTTTTTCTCGATGGCTTCCACTTTTCTCGAATCCTCGTTTTGTTGATCTCTACCCGTCACAGTGATTTAACCAGCTTCTTTGCCGGCCCCAGTTGCCTGACCCTTTCCGTTACCCCACTAACTACCTTGGCGAATCGCTCACCTTCGGAAGCCGAACACCAGGTAAAGGTCGTCCGATCCGCCTCCAAACCGAGGTAATCGAGGAATCTCTTCAGCATGGCAAACTTTCGCCGGGCGCTGAGATTTCCGGTTATGTAGTGGCATTCACCGGGGTGGCAACCGGACACAAGAACTCCATCCGCTCCTTCCTGTAGGGCGCGCACGATGTAAAAAGGATTGATCCGTCCCGTGCAGGGGACACGGATGATGCGGACATTGGGGGGATACTGGATACGACTTATGCCGGCGAGGTCGGCACCGGCGTAAGTGCACCAGTTACACACGATGGCAGCTATCTTCGGATCCCAACCCTCTTTCACTCGGTCTTCTGACATCTCGTTCTCCGTTTCTGAACCATAGTCTATTCCGCCCTTTCTCCTTGTGAGGGCGCGTCATTTGTCACGCTACAGGGCTGCAATCTGTGCAATGACCTCTTCATTGGTGAAGCCGTTCAAATCGACGGCGTTCATGCGACACGATGCGGTACAGACGCCGCACCCCTTGCAGAGCACTGTGTTGACCTCCGCCACCCCTTCCACGGGATTTACGGCGATCGCCCCGAACGGACAATTCTGTTCGCAGAGCCCGCAACCTGAACAGCGTTCCTTGATTACGTAAGCCGTTTTCCCTTCCGCTTCGATGAAGTCCTTCGTCAGCACTGTACACGCCCGGGACACGGCGGCATTCGCTTGGACGATCGTGTCTTCGCTGAGTTTGGGGGCATGAGCCATCCCGCACATGAAGACGCCGTCGGTAGCAAAGTCCACGGGCCGCAACTTCACGTGAGCCTCAAGGAAGAACCCGTCCTGATTGGTGGGCACCTTTAGCATCTGACCGATGGCGGCGTTTTCGGGGTTCGGCACCGTACCTACCGAGAGGGCAAGCAGGTCTGCCGGCAGTTCCACCGACCCGTTGAGAATGGGGTCAAAGGCCCGGACGACCAGTCGGTCCCCAGCCTGGCTTATCTCCGGCTTGCGGTCCTCGTCGTAGCGGATGAACTTGACGTTGAGTTCCCGCGCCTTCTTGTAATAGTCCTCCTTCAACCCGAAGGTGCGGATATCACGGTAGATGATAGTCACATCTTTGTTCGGGTCCATCTCTTTGAGTTTCAGGGCGTTTTTCATCGCCTCCGAACAGCAGTACCGGCTGCAGTACGGCCGTTCTGGCGTTCGAGACCCCACACACTGGATCATGACGATATGGGACGCCTGAACTGCTTTATCATCACGCTCCGCAATCATTTTTTCCAGGTTACGCTGGGTAATGACATTGGGGGACTGACCGTGGAGATACTCGTTCGTTTCCAGCTCATAGGCCCCCGTCGCCACCACTACGACCCCGTGCTCGAACTGCTGTTCACCGTCCCGGGTTTTTATGGTGGTCTTGTAGTTGCCGATGAAACCCTCGATCTTGACGATCTCCGCACCGGTGAACACGTGAATAAGTTTGCTCGCCTCTACCTGCCCTAAGAGCCCCGCCAGGTGCTTCTTCGTGTCGAGACCTTCCAGGGTGTAGTACAGATCCCGGTAATTACCCCCCAGATGAGGCTTCTTTTCGACGATGTACGATTCGAAGCCCTGTTCGGCGAGAGACAAGGCCGCCGTGATCCCGGCCAGTCCGCCGCCGATGATCATCGTCGCCTTATTCACCCTCAGTTGGCCCGGTTTCAGCGGTTGCAGGAACTGGGCCTTGGCCACCGCCATCCGTACCAGGTCCTTTGCCTTTTCCGTCGCCTTTTCCGGCTCGTTCATGTGAACCCATGAATCCTGGTCGCGGATGTTTGCCATCTCGAACAGGTAGGGATTAAGTCCAGCCTTCTCGCAGTTTTCCTGGAATAGCGGTTCATGGGTCCGGGGAGAACACGAAGCGACGACTACCCGCGTGAGCTTGTACTCTTCGATCACCTCGGCCATCTTCACCGCCGTGTCCTGTGAGCAGGTGAAGAGATTATCGGCCACGTACACGACATTCGGTAATGTCTTGGCGTAATCCCGCACTTCCGGGACATTGACCACACCCCCGATGTTGATCCCGCAATGACAGACAAAAACGCCGATCCGGGGACCTATCCCTCGCAGGTCTTTCTCCATGGGCAGTTCTTCTTCTACGATCATCGTGCCCCGGCGTTCGGCGATGATACTCGAGGCACAGGCGGCGGCGCCGCTCGCCTCCATGACCGTCTCGGGGATGTCTTTTGGACCGCCGAAAGCACCGCAGACAAACACCCCATCCCGTGTCGTCTTTACCGGATTCTCGAGGTCGGTGGCACAGAAACCGTGATCCTCGAGCCCGATCCCCAGGGCCGTCGCCAATTCCCGCGCCTCGTGGGGTGGGGTGAGACCGACCGACAGCACCACCATGTCGAATTCTTCTTCTACCAGCGTACCGTCCTCCTGCACGTACTTGACGAGCAGGTTCTTCGTCTGCTGCAACTCCTTGATAGTGGAGGGGATGGAACGGATGTAGCGTATTCCGTACTCGTTCTTCGCCCGATTGACGAACCGGTCGAAGTCCTTACCGTGCGCCCGGATATCCATGAAGAAGATAGTCGGTTCCAGCTCTTTGACGTGTTCTTTCCCGATAATCGCTTCCTTAGTGGCGTACATACAGCATACGGAAGAACACCAGCTGTTTCCGCAGGCCGTGTCCCTCGAACCTACGCATTGGATGAAGGCGATTTTCTTCGGTTCCTTCCCGTCGGACAATCTTTGGACGTGCCCGAAATAGGGACCGGAGGCGGAGAGGATGCGCTCGAACTGGATACTCGTGACGACGTTGGCGTATACACCGTACCCGTACTCCGACCGGAGGGCTGCATCGAAGGTCTCGAACCCCGGTGCGGCGATGATGGCTCCTACCTCGATCGTTTCTTCTTCGAAGGTATCTTCATGATTGATCGCCTGGGCGAGGCAGGCCTCAACGCACTGGTAACATTCCGAGCAAATACCGCAACTCAGGCAGCGTTGCGCCTCCCGCACCGCCTCTTCTTCGCTGAAGCCGATCCCCACTTCGCGGAAATCGACTTTTCGCTCTTCCGGCTTGACATGGGGGTACTTCACCCGGCTGCTTTTGGGAACACGGGAGGTATCGCCGGGGTCGGCAAGTCCCTGCGTCCAATCCCGCTCCCGGCCCGCCTTGATGTCTTCCCCGCGGAGATAGCGATCGATAGACCTGGCGGCCTCTTTTCCCGCGTATACGGCTTTAACTACGGTCTGGGGGCCGGTCACCACGTCTCCACCGGAAAACACCCCAGGGCCATCGGTAGCGAAGGTTACGGGGTCCACATCGATATTGTTCCATTTGTTGACGGAAATCCCGCTTCCCTCGGTGAGGAAGGACAAATCCGCTTCCTGCCCGATGGCGGGGATCACGGCGTCGCATGGGACGATGAATTCCGAGCCCTTGATTTCGATGGGGCGCCTCCGCCCGCTTGCGTCAGGTTCTCCCAGTTCCATGCGGGTACACTCTATACCCGTGACCTTGCCGTTCTCACCGATGATGCGTTTCGGCGCGACGAGGAATTCCATCCGCACTCCTTCTTCCAAGGCTTCCTCGATTTCTTCGGGCGACGCCGGCATTTCGGCGCGGGACCTACGGTACAGGATGAAGACATCCTTCGACCCCGTCCTGATCGCCGTGCGGACGGCGTCCATGGCCACGTTGCCGCCGCCGATCACGGCTACTCTATCGCCGAGATACACCTTCTCCCCCAGGTTTATCCGTTGGAGAAAGTCTACGCCGTGGACCACGCCTTGCAGGTCTTCCCCCGGCACATTCAGTTTGCTGCTGCGCATCGTCCCGCACCCGATGAACACGGCATCGTAATCTTTCTTTAGCTGATCAAAGGAAATATCCTTCCCGATACGGGTGTTGAGATGGATCTTTACGCCCAGGTCCTCGATCACCTTTATCTCTGCCCGCAGTACGTCTTTCGGCAAGCGGTACTCGGGGATTCCCACGGCCAACCACCCACCGGCGACGGGCAGGGCTTCGAAGACGTCCACTTGATAACCCTCGATGGCGAGGTAATAGGCGCACGTCAGCCCGGCGGGACCCGCCCCCACGACAGCTACCTTCTTCCCATTGCTTTCCTTCTTCTCGGGGAGGTAGCGGGTTTCATCCTTCAAGTCAAGGTCGGCCACGAACCTCTTCAGATGCATTATGTCTATCGGCTCGTCGACATCACCCCTCTTGCACACCGACTCACAGGGATGGTTGCAGACCCGGCCGCATACGATCGGGAACGGGTTGTCCTCTTTGATGAGTTTTAAGGCCTCCTTAAACTTACCCGCGGCGATCAGCGCCACGTATCCCTGGACGCTGATATGGGTCGGACAGGCGGCCTTACACGGCGACGTACCCCGTTTGTCGATGGCGAAGCCGCTGGGGATGGCCTGCGGAAAGTGACGATAGATGGCCTGCCGTTCCGACAGTCCTTCGTTGAAGTCCGACGGGATGTTTATCGGGCATACCTTCGCACAATCGCCGCACCCCGTGCACTTGTCCAGATCCACATAACGGGGGGCCCGCGTCATCTTCACCCGGAAATGACCGGCTTCTCCTTCCACGGCCGTTATCGTCCGCCGGGTGAGGATTTCTACATTCGGATGGCGGCCGACTTCTACCAGCTTGGGGGATAGTATACAGGCAGAGCAGTCATTTGTGGGAAAGGTCTTGTCGAGCTGAGCCATAACCCCGCCGATGCTGATGCCCTTTTCTACGAGGTACACCTTCATGCCCGAATTGGCGAGATCCAATGACGCCTGGATGCCGGCGATGCCGGCCCCCGCTACCATCACTGCCCCGATTTTTTCCTTATCTTTTGTCACGTGTTGCCACCTCGCGATGTGTTTACCACCCTTCTCGGAAGGGCCATGTTAGACCTACTGAAACAACGCCCCTGGGAAAGACCGGGCGAGTCCTGCGAGAATCACCTGAATAGACTGGCAGGCGGTATCACGATTGGGTTGGCTCTGTCAAGGGCAAAATGCCTCTCATGTCTGTTTGTTCTTGGTGAACGACAAATTTTGTCTTGGCATTTATGATGCGTTTTGCTATAGTTACACCTATTTGCAACATACTGAGATCACTGAGTATCAGGCCGACGGGAGGACGAATATAAGCTGTTGCCTATGCCGCGACATGTGCTGGCGCGTAATCTCGAAAGTACCCCGGGCATCATCAAAAAGGTCGCCTCCTTTCGTGGCAACCTTGCGAATGCCTTGGTAGTACGGTTAAGGACGGCCGTCTATCATCACAAGAAGCATATTCCATTACCTTAACCGGTTTCGACAGAGGGGAAGACGTTGTTCAAAATCACTGAAAAGACATTTTTACAGGAAAACGTGGTCCGAATGGTCTTGGAGGCCCCGGAGATTGCTCGTAAGCGAAAGGCCGGCCAATTCGTTGTTCTGATGATCGACGAAAAAGGGGAGAGGATCCCGCTTACCATCGTCGATTCCGACAACGAGAATGGGACGCTGACCATCATCTTTCAGGTCGTGGGCAAGACGACGGCCTACCTTGCGGAGCTCAATCCGGGGGATTCTATTCTGCATGTGTTGGGTCCCCTGGGCCATCCTACGGAGGTCGAAAACTTCGGAACCTCCGTCTGTGTGGGTGGCGGCGTTGGGGTCGGCGTCGTGTATCCCATAGCCGCGGCGCTCAAGAAGGCGGGCAACAAAGTTATCTCGATCATCGGGGCCCGAACGAGAGACCTCCTTATCCTCGAAGATGAGATGGGACGGGTGAGCGACCGGCTGCTGGTGGCAACCGATGACGGCAGTTACGGTTTTCACGGTTTCGTGAGCGCGGTGCTTCAGAGCGTCATCGATTTGGGGGAGAAGATCGACAGGGTCTTTGCCATCGGACCGGTTCCGATGATGCGGGTGATTTGCGATGTTACGAGGCCGTATGGCATCAAGACGATCGTCAGCCTGAACCCGATCATGGTGGATGCCACGGGGATGTGCGGCGCCTGCAGGGTGTCCGTAGGGGGAACGACTAAGTTCGGCTGCGTGGATGGCCCGGAATTCGACGGCCATCAGGTGGACTTCGGCCTCTTGATGAGCAGGCTCAGGATGTACTGCGACCAGGAGAGGCAATCTATGGATTTGTTCAGGTGCGGTCGGCATGGAAAATAGAGAACAGGTTGAAAGAAAAGAAAAAAAGGAGAAGGTCCCCAGGCAGTCCATGCCCGAGCAGGACCCGAAAGAACGCATAAAGAACTTCGAAGAAGTTCCTTACGGTTACACTACGGAGCAGGCCCTCCTTGAGGCAAGTCGGTGCATCCAATGCAAGAAACCGGGGTGCATCGCCGGGTGCCCGGTGGATGTCGATATTCCCGGTTTCATAAAACTGATCGCGGAGGGGAAATTCGTCGAGGCTGCATGGAAGTTGAAAGAAACAAACGCCCTTCCGGCAGTCTGCGGGAGGGTCTGTCCTCAGGAAGATCAGTGCGAAAAGGTATGCATCCTGGGCAAGAAGGGCGACCCGGTGGCAATCGGGAGGCTGGAGCGGTTCGCGGCGGATTACGAACGTGCGACGGGGAGCGTCCAGGTACCCAAGGTCGCAGCGGCTACGGGTAAGAGGGTAGCCGTCGTTGGTGCGGGGCCGGCTGGGCTGACGATCGCCGGTGACCTTGTGAAAGTCGGCCACGACGTTACGGTGTTCGAGGCTCTTCACAAGCCGGGAGGGGTGTTGGTCTATGGGATTCCTGAGTTTCGTCTGCCCAAGGCCATCGTCGATGCCGAGGTGAGTTACCTCGAAAATCTCGGAGTGAAGATAGTCACGGATGCAGTGATAGGTAGGCTGAAGACCGTCGACGACCTGTTTGCCGAAGGGTTTCAAGCGGTTTTTCTTGGTGTCGGCGCCGGTGCCCCCGTGTTTATGAACATACCGGGGGAGAACCTCTCCGGCATCTACTCCGCGAACGAATATCTTACTAGGTCCAACCTGATGAAGGCCTACCGTTTTCCCGAGTTCGACACACCGATCGTGAGAGGCAGAAATGTGGCCGTCATCGGGGGAGGGAACGTGGCCATGGATTCGGTGCGGACGGCCCTGCGTCTCGGGGCGGAAAACGCCTACATCATCTACCGGCGCTCGAAGGTGGAGATGCCCGCCAGGATAGAGGAGGTTCACCATGCCGAGGAGGAAGGCGTGCAGTTTAATTTTCTTACCAACCCCGTCGAGTACATCGGCGACGAAGACGGCTGGGTGAAAAAAATGGTCTGCAACCGGATGGAACTCGGCGAGCCCGATGGATCGGGCAGGCGCAGGCCCATCGTGATTCCGGGTTCGGAATTCACGATCGATGTAGACACCGTCGTCGTCGCAATCGGCACCACGGCCAACCCGGTGATCCCCAGGACTACGCCGGGGCTTGAAGTAAATAAATGGGGCTATATTGTGACGAAGGACGGCACGGGAGAAACGACCCGCAAGGGCGTATACGCGGGCGGAGACATTGTCACCGGCTCCGCTACCGTCATCCTCGCCATGGGCGCCGGTCGTCAGGCGGCGAAGGCCGTCGACGAATACATAAGGACATTGTGAGGGCGTAGCACCCCGATCGGGGGTCGTCAAAAGTGGAAAGGCAGGGCATCCGCCCTGCCTTTCTTGTATATACAAACCCTCTTCCCTGATCAGTCGTCGCGCTTGGCGATGGGCTTTGGTTTGAGTTCCAGGTCCAAGTGACCGTATTTGTGGTCTTTCATCTGAGCCGGCGTGGGGAACCGGCGGTCTGGGGCACTCGTGAACATCCAGTGGTTGAGCTTAATGCCCAGTTTGTCCACCGTCTCCTTCGCCAGCCACTCCCTGTCGTCCGGGTGGGCGACGGATATGATCTTCGTCGCCTTCTCGGCGTCCGTACAGCCCTGGATGTTTACGATACCGTACTCGGTGCAGATGTAAGTGACGAGCTGGTCGGGAACGGCAACTACACTGCCCGGATCCAGCATCGGGACGAAGCGGGACCTGCCTCTCGCATCCCGTGAGGTCGCCGCAAGGACACCCCTGCCTCCCCTGGCCATAGAGGCGCCTACGATAAACTGAAATTGACCGCCCGTGGAGGAGATGGGACGGCCGGCCACATTACCCGCCGCGTCCTGGCCGCGGACGTCCATCTGGGCGAAGTTGTTCACGGCGATAAAGTTGTCGAGCTGGGATATGACCGCGAGGTTGTTTGTGTAACCGATGTCGTAGCCGGCGAAGTAGGGGTTGCGGTGCACTCGTTCGTAGTAACGGGGTGTGTCCACGGGCATGATGTAAGCCCATGCGCACCGTCCCTTGTCGATGGTCTTGCGCGAATTATCGAGAACACCTGCATCCGTAAGGGTAAAGGCATATTCACCGATCATCTCGGTGTGAGTACCGATGTGACGCAGGTTTGATTCCCCAAGGGCGATGACCACCGCGGTGGGAAGGGCGCCGATGCCGACCTGGATGCAGTCTCCGTCCCGCATTATCGAGAGAATATTCTGTGCGATCGCCTTTTCCTCGGGCTTGGGCTGGATTTCCTTCTCTGCGATGTAGGGCCATTGGTATTTTGGGTCGTCCACGTCCACCTCGACGAAGTAATCGACGTCGTCGATGGGCAGATACATGGTCTCCCGTCCGCCCTCGCACCAGGCATAGTCGGAACGAATCTCGCAGACGAACTTCTTGCAGGATTTTGCGGTGATCATAAAGTTGTTGACGCCGTAGCTGGCATTAACGAATCCTGCCTCAGGAACGGCGCAGGCCTGGACGCCCCAGTCCATGGCACGCTCCGCCCTGTTCTTGCGGTAGAACCGCGCGTATTCGGCGTCCATGCCGATCGCCCATCCCCAGTGTTTCCAGTCGAGACCCTTGTAGCCGTTGCCTGCCAGCTTGCGCAGCGATCCCAAGAGGAATGACTCATGGACGACATGGTACTTCGCCTCATGGTCGGCGGCGTCGAGGAAATTGTAACCGAGCGTGATCGCCTGGTTCCAGAGCTCGATGTTTTTCAGGTCGCCCGGGCCGTCACCGAATCTCGCAGCGAGGGCTTCCATGGTGACAGTAGTGTCGGAACCGGGACCGCCGCGGTTTATCCAGTCACCGGACTTGACCATCTCTGCCCACTTTTTGGCAGTGATCAGTTTATCACGAAGTTTTTGCTGTATCGGTGTCGTCATCGTTACTTTGTTTTCGATCTTCTTTTGAGGCATGTAGATACTCCCTCCATTGAAATTTTGGTTAAGGCTTCGTCAGATTTATTTACCGCAGAAAAATTTTCAGTTGATTGCCTTGATCCCCCCTTTCTAAGTGACATTATCTTGAGGTCCTCGCTCATCCCGTTGTCAAGTCTGTTCCGACCGGAGGAAGGGACCTTTCAGTTCCCCGTGGTGCCACACTGGGCATACACACCTGACGCGCTACTCCGCTGAAAATCAGTGGTGTAACGCCATGAATTCAAGATGTTGTGGGTATGCCCGGCTCGAGTACCGAGCCGGGATTAGTCAAGGCCCAGCACGACAGCTTGGGGATTTTGACCCCGTGATGACTCTAAAGACGGCAGAGGTACTGTCATTCGGCCAGACCGGTGCTTCTCTCAAGCCCGTCTCCACTAATGAGCCCCCTCCATCGCGCCGGCGATGTACATCATCGAGAGGAGAGCGAAGACCAATGTCTGGATGATTGCGATGAAGACCTTCAGGGCCAGGATCGGCAACGGCACCAGGAAAGGAACCAGGATGAAGAGCACGGCGAGGACTATGTGCCCGCCCTGGATGTTTCCGAATAGTCGCACCGAAAGCGATAGCGGCCTGGTAAGGTGGCTTATGATTTCGATAGGCAGCATCAACGGGGTGAGCCACCAGACCGGCCCCAGGAACTGCTTGATGTATTTGAAGCCGTGGATTTTGATGCCCACGATGTGGGTCATGAAGAACACGCAAAGGGCCATGGACACCGTCGTGTTGAGGTTCGATGTGGGCGACTCAAACCCTGGTATGAGACCGATGAGGTTCGATGTCAAGATGAAGATGGCGAGCGTTGCGATCAAGGGGAAATAAGCCTTTCCATGGGGACCCATAGTCTCGATTAGCAGGTTTTCTATGGCGCCCACGACAACTTCCATGATGTTCTGTATTTTGTTGGGGTAAATGTCCATCCGGCGGGTTGCGGCGACAGAAAGGAGAGCCAATAATATCATAGTCAACCACGTGTACGTCACGTGGGCCGGAAAGGGGATCCACTCAAGGTACAGGAAAGAATGCATCTTTGTTACTTAACCTCCCTGGTTTTTAGTATGTTATACTTCGACGCTTCGACGACAGCCGACACGATGATGTTCATGACGACGACTGACAGGCCTACGAGAAGGCCGATCACATCGGCCGGTGTACCGGTGATGACAAAATACAGTACAACCCCCGTCACAGCGAAGCGGATGTAATATCGGACCATGAGGGCTGTCTTGGCCTTGTTAGTCAGGTTTTGGAAGACCTTTCTTAAGCTTAAATAGAGCCAGTAAAAGTTTATGATGCTGATCAACCCGCCCAACAGGACCCCGAGAGTGAAATTCAAGGGCATAAAAACGAGACTCAGCGTAAGCAACACCCCAAGTCCTATCCAGTTCCTCACTTCAAGCTTTTTTTGGAGAGGGTCTTTTACGGTGGGGTTCACTCTTTATCCGCCTTTGAATCTCCTCCCCCTCATTGGGGAAGTTGCGCTTGACCATGGTATAGACATTCCTGAGCCCCGCGATGATCCCGACGAGGAAAAACAAGAGGGTCAGCTTATGTCCCGTGCCCAGCTTCCGGTCCAGCCAAGAACCGAGCAGAAGACCTCCGAAGACTGCAAGAACCATCGCAAAACCCACGCTACTGGCGTAGGTCAGCTGGATCATGAAGTTCTTTGTGTCTTTGTCCATGAGCGGGCGCCTTGTAACATACGTGACCGATAAAGTCAACGATAAAACGGACAACGGGTTATGGGGGTATAAGGCCAAAAACGCGGAGCCGGAAGCTACAGCAGACCCGTAAGACGGCTTAAAACGTGGACGATCATCCTTCTGCCGGGTGCCTTTTGACCGAGACCTGCCTTCTGTACCATTCGATCGTCTCTTTCAGGCCGGTCCTGAAATCCGTTTGCGCCTTGAAGCCGAAGGCCGCCAGTGCCCTCGACGTGTCCAGCATCCTCCGGGGTTGGCCGTCCGGCTGCGATTCATCCCACAAGACACGTCCGCGGTAACCCGATAATTCGACGATCAGGTCGACGAGATTACGTATGGAAATCTCAAAGCCGGCGCCGCAATTGACGGGTTCACTGCCGTCGTATCTTTCCGCGGCAAGGACGATCGCCTCGGCAGCGTCTTCCACGTAAAGGAATTCCCTCGTCGCCCGCCCCGTTCCCCAGACCACTATTTCTTCTTTGCCTTCCGAGACGGCGTCGACGCACTTCTTGATCAAGGCGGGGATGACGTGCGACGACCGGGGGTCGAAGTTGTCACCCGGTCCGTAGAGGTTGACGGGCAGGAGGAAGATGGAGTTGAACCTATACTGGCTGCGGTATGACTGCGACTGGACCAGCATCATCTTCTTCGCCAGCCCGTAAGGGGCGTTTGTTTCTTCGGGATAACCGTTCCAGAGGTCTTCCTCCCGGAAGGGAACGGGCGTGAACTTCGGATAGGCACAGATCGTCCCGACGGCGACGAATTTTTCGATTTTCCGGGTGTAACCCTCGTGTATCAACTGGGCGCCCATCATGAGGTTGTCATAGAAGAGTACCGCTGGGTTCTCCCTGTTGTAGCCGATGCCACCGACCCTTGCGGCGAGATGGATGACTATGTCCGGTTTTAGGTCGTCGTACATCCTCTTCACATCCTCGGCCAAGACGAGATTGTAGTCGCGAGAGCTGAAGGTGCCTATGCGCCGACACCCGCGCTTCTCCAATTCTCTTACCACATAACGGCCGAGAAACCCCCTTCCGCCGGTGACTGTTATGCGCTTTTGTCTCAGGTCGACCATCCCGTCACATCCTTTTCTCCACCCATTCGTAACCGGCGTCCCGCAGCGTTTTTTCCTTTTCCGCGAGCTCCATATCGGCCTTGACCATCATGTCGATAAGCCGGTCGAAACCGACTTTAGGACTCCATCCGAGTTTTTTCCTTGCCTTGGCGGCGTCACCGAGGAGGACGTCGACTTCCGTCGGCCGGAAATATCTCTTGTCTATAATGACATGCTTCCGGTAATCCAGGTCGAGTTTCTCGAAGACTTTCTCGACAAACTCTCTCACCGAATAAGTTTCACCGGTGGCGACGACGTAATCATCCGGCTCGTCCTGTTGCACCATCAACCACATGGCTTCGACGTAATCTCCGGCGTAACCCCAATCCCGCCTGGCGTCGAGGTTCCCGAGGTAGAGCTTGTCCTTTAGCCCCAGTTTGATGCGCGTAGCAGCCCGGGTCACCTTTCTGGTCACAAAAGTTTCTCCCCTCCGGGGAGATTCATGGTTGAAAAGGATTCCGTTGCAGGCAAAGATGTTGTAAGCCTTCCGGTAGTTCTGGACCATGTGATGGGCATAGACCTTGGCCGCTGCGTAAGGGCTCTGGGGCTGGAATGGGGTGAGTTCGTTCTGCGGCGGCGGAGCGGCGCCGAACATCTCACTCGAAGAGGCCTGATAGAACTTCGTCTTGATGCCCGTCTTCCGGATGGCTTCCAGAAGCCTCAACGTCCCCAGACCGGTGACGTCTCCCGTGTATTCGGGCATGTCGAAGCTGACGCGGACATGGCTCTGGGCGCCCAGGTTGTAGATTTCGTCGGGCCTGATGCAGGCGAGCAGGTCCGTCATCTGCCCGGAGACGGAGAGGTCTCCGTAATGGAGGTACATGCGTGCCGCAGGGTCATGGATGTCTCTGTACAGGTGGTCGATGCGGTCCGTGTTGAAGGTGCTTGACCTTCGGATGAGGCCGTGGACCTCGTAGCCCTTGGACAGCAAGAGTTCTGCCAAGTACGACCCGTCTTGGCCGGTTATGCCGGTTATAAAAGCCTTCTTCATATTTCTTCCTTTGTCATCGTATTTTCATCTGTTTGCCGATAACCGTTCAGCCTTCATAGTCGCCAGTACCTCGCCCCCAGTTGTTCCGCTTCTTGTGGGTCGAAGATTCCCTTGATGTCCAGGACGACCGGTGCGCCGTCGGTGCAAAGCTCCACGACTTTTTTCAGGCCCAGGGCGCGGTAGGGATCGTGCGCCACGGCCACTATGACCGCATGGGCGCCCGCGATTTTTCCCAAGGGTTTCAGTTCAAGGCCGTAATATTCACGGGTCTCCTCGGGACTGGCGAAAGGGTCGTGGACGACCACCTCTATGCCGTAGTCCGTCAGCTCCCGGATGATATCGATGACCCGCGTATTCCTCAGGTCCGGTATGTTCTCCTTGAAGGTGAGCCCGAGTATGGCCACCTTGCAGTGGCGGACGGGTCTTCCCGCGGCGATCAGGAGCTTGATCGTCCTCTCCGCGACGTACTTGCCCATACCGTCATTGATGCGTCGTCCGGCCAGGATCATCTCGGGGTGGTATCCCTCCATCTCCGCCTTGAAGGTCAGGTAATAGGGGTCGACGCCGATACAATGGCCGCCAACAAGCCCGGGTCGGAAAGGCAGGAAGTTCCATTTAGTTCCGGCCGTTTCGAGGACCTCCGTTGTGTCTATGCCGAGCCGGTTGAAGATGATCGCGAGCTCGTTCATCAAGGCGATGTTGAGGTCTCTCTGGGTGTTTTCGATGACCTTGGCCGCTTCGGCGACCTTGATCGAAGATGCTTTGTAGATGCCTGCCTTGACAACCTTCCCGTACACGCCTGCGAGTAGGCCGAGCGTCTCGTCGTCGGACGCGGAGACGACCTTCACGACGGATTCGAGCGTGTGGACCCTGTCGCCCGGGTTGATCCTCTCCGGTGAATAGCCCACAGTGAAACCTCTTCCCAGCTTCAACCCCGATTCCCTTTCCAGGATCGGCACGCAGATTTCCTCGGTAACGCCTGGGTACACGGTGGATTCGAAAACGACGCAGGAGCCTCGCGTGATGTTCCTGCCTACTATTTCTGCGGCATTTTCAACATGTTCGAGGTTCGGGATGCGCGCTTCGTCTATCGGCGTGGGAACAGTGACGATGATCAAACGGCAGGCCTTGATATCGGCGGCGTCGGATGAGAAGACAACGGACGTTTTCTGCAAGGCTGATTTCGACACCTCACGGGTCCGGTCGTGCCCTTTTTTTAGCTCGGCGACCCGCTTTTTCTGGATGTCGAAGCCGAGAACTGAGAAGTGATCACCCAGTTGAACGGCAAGGGGTAGTCCGACATACCCCAGGCCGACAACCGCAATCCCGTCTCTTCTGTTTACCAGGGAATCAAGGGTTACGTTGTTCCTCATGGGGTGTCCCTTCGTTATGACTATGTTTGGTTCCCTTCATAACAATGCAACGACGATGCTCAACGCCGAGAATGCGGCGACGCCAAGATATTTTCGACCGCCTTGCCGCAGGCCTCGACCGTCCTTTCCAAGTCGTGGTCTGTATGAGCGATGGAGACGAAAGAGGCTTCGAACTGAGACGGCGCCAGGCTCACGCCCCGGCGAAGCATCTCCCGGAAGTAAGCGGCGTAGAGTCGTGTATCGCTTTTTAGGGCTGACGCGAAGTCATGAACCTCGCCGTCCGTGAAAAAGAAGGTAAACATGGATCCTTCTCTGTTCAAGTGTGTCGGCAGTCCTTTTTTCTCGAAGATTTTCCCCATCTCCTCGCACAGGTTGGAAGTGAAACGGTCGAGCATTTCGTAATGATTTCCGTCCCGGAGGACCTCGATGGTGGCGATCCCCGCGGCCATCGCGAGGGGGTTTCCGGAGAGTGTTCCTGCCTGGTACACGGGCCCGAGGGGGGCGAGCGCCTCCATGACATCCCTCCGTCCGCCGAAGGCCCCCACGGGAAGTCCACCCCCGATGATCTTGCCGAGGCAGGTCAGGTCTGGTTCGATGCCCTTGAGGGTCTGGTAACCGCCGTAAGCAAGCCGGAAACCAGTGATGACTTCATCGAAGATGAGGAGGATTCCCTTTTTCTTGGTGATAGCCCGCAAACCGTCGAGAAAAGGAGGACGGGGCGGGACGACGCCCATGTTCCCCGCCACGGGCTCCACAATCACGCAGGCGATGTCATCTCCGTAGAGGTCGACAGCGGCTTCGAAAGTGGCTAAGTCATTGAAGGGCAGGGAAACGGTCAATTCCGCGAGCCTATCCGGTACCCCCGGGCTCCCCGGGATGCCGAGCGTCGCCACGCCGGAGCCGGCCTTGACGAGGAGCGAATCGGCGTGGCCGTGGTAGCAACCGTCGAATTTAACGACTTTTTCCTTCCCGGTAAACCCCCTGGCGAGGCGGACGGCGCTCATGGCGGCTTCTGTCCCCGAGCTCACCATCCGCACCATGTCGATGGACGGGAAGGCGTCGACGATCATCCGGGCCATCACGGTCTCCGCCTCCGTCGGTGCGCCGTAGCTCGTGCCTCTTTCGGCGGCTTTTATCACGGCTTCCAGGACATGGGGGTATGCGTGACCGAGGATCATCGGCCCCCAGGAGGAGACGTAATCGATGTATTCCCTCCCTTCGGTGTCGTAAACCTTCGACCCCGCAGCGCGGGCCACAAAAAAAGGCGTCGAGTCCACCGCCCGGAACGCCCTCACAGGGCTGTTCACGCCTCCGGGGATGTATTTCTTCGCCTCCTCGAATAAGAGCTCGTTCTTTTTTCCCATCTATTCGCCCTGACCGTGAGCGTGAATCACGAAGTACAAGGAGTGGTCTTCACCCTTCACAGTTTATCACCCATCGTATTCTAAAAGTACTCCATGCTGCTCTTCTTGAACTCCTCTATGCTTTCGAGGACCTTAAAGTCGTCGATGCCCGTCGCCCTGGACAAGCCTTTCACTACTTGCAGGAGGTCTTCGCCCTCCCGAGCGTGGACCATGGTGAAGATGTTGTACCTTCCCTCGAAGGCCGGTGTCCTCTCGTAGCAGTGGGTTACTTGTCTTGACACAGAAAAGGCCTTTCCCTTTTCTTCGACATCCTCCGCCTTTACCGACCACAGGACCATCGCGTTTTTCGTATAGCCGGCCTTCTGGTGCCTCAGGATCGCGCTGAACTTTCGGATCCTCCCGTCATCACGCATCTTTTTGACGGCGGCGATGACCTCTTCCTCGATAGTCCCGATTTTTTCGGCGATCATCTGGAACGGTCTTTTCTCTACGGGGATTTCTCCCTGGAGTGCTTTTCCAGTTTTTTTGACCTTTTCTTCTTCCATCATCCGCAATCTCGGTCCGGGAGGTTTGTTTCTGCCGTTTTTTTCTCTTCCCTAGCAACTCATTTCCTGTTTCAGAGGCAGAAAAAGCCGAAGGGGACAATAACATAACCAAATAATTCTTGACAATTTTTTTTGCTGAAGCTAAAAGCTCCCCTTGAGTAGGAGAAAGAGTGTAGAAGGGGGGTGAAGGAGAGCGGGATAAAAAGCAGGAATAAAAAGCGGCAATGGCATTTCAGTCGAACTTAAACGAAAGGATGGTAAAAATGAGGAAAGTAAGGATACTTGCAGCTTCTCTTTTGAGTCTCTTCGGAGTGCTCGTGTTTGCGACTTTTGCGATGGCAGCACAGGGAGCGGCGGCCACCGAGGGAAGCATCAACTACACCAAGGCAATCGTCGTGGGATGCTCTCTCATCGCCGCCGGACTCTCGATTGGGTTGGGTGCTAACGGAACCGGCCACGGCATGGGGCAGGCGACAAGCGGCAGTGCAAGCGCCGTGGGAAGAAACCCGGAGGCACAGGGAAAGATCCTGCTGACCATGATGGTCGGTCTCGCGATGGCGGAATCGGTCGCGATTTACGCGCTCGTCGTTTCTCTCATCATTCTTTACGCCAACCCGTTGTTGAAGGTAATCGCCGGTTAAGATACGGCCTCATTTGCGAAGGGAGAGGAAGCAAACAAAACGGACTTCTTCTCCCTTTTTTTTGTCTTTTTTGTCTGTCCGGGAAAGGCATTTAGGAGAGTGACCATCCGCTCATAGCGCCTTTCCGCCGACAAGGGCGAGAGCGATGGAGCAGCTTCCTCGCCTTGCAATAATCAAGTTGCTTTTAAAGACGGGCAAGCGGCTGCCGATCATTCGTCGAGTTCGACCTTCGAACGCAGCGTTTTCTTTTCCGATTTGAGGTGTTTTTCCTGGAGTATCTTTTCTTTGGCGCGCCGCGAGCGTCTTTTCTTCTGGCGCCTGATTTTTTCGACCCGCATTCTTTCCGCCTCGACCACGCCTTTTTGTATGCGCTCTATCCTGTCCGCGAGGAGGCGGCGGGCCAGGAATCGATTGACTGCCTGTGAACGGGACTGTTGACATTTCACGGACAAGCCCGTGGGCAGGTGGACGAGGTAAACGCCCGACGACGTTTTATTCACCTTCTGGCCACCGGGCCCCGAGGACCTGATGAAGGTTTCCCGGATGTCGTCCTCGGAAATGCCGAGGCGCTTCATTCGTTCCTGGAGCGCCCTTTCTTTTGCCGGGGTGATGGTGGGAGAAGACATGTGCGCATTTCGTCCCGGGGATATCGCCGGGGTCCTTCGTAGAACCCACTGCGGCTTGTCGTGCGGAGCTTCGCCTCTATACAACCTTTCGTATCAGAGGCCGATTTTTCAAAGGATTACGCCGGAAGCCCAAAACAACTGAGTTGCGAATAGCTTGAGTTATCGGTATTGTCAAACCCTTTTTAAGTCGCGGCGGGAAATATACGGTTGCCCGCAAAGAGAGAACGAATTAAAATCTCTAAGAAAGCGTCAGGTAAGAGGGAAAGGAGATTCGGAGCCGCTTGGATAGCGCTCTCCGATGAGAGCCGCCATGTTCAATGCCTATCTGGTTAACGACCCCTTCGGTGACCCGGGGGTTTATGTCGAGCTTAAATTCAGAGGGGAGGCCCTGATGTTCGACCTTGGTGACGTCCATACCCTGCCTTCCCGGAAGCTCCTCAAAGTTAAAAGCATTTTTGTTTCCCACACCCACATGGACCACTTTATCGGTTTCGACCACCTACTGAGGGTCTGTTTGGGCAGAGATAAGCGCCTCGCCCTCTTCGGGCCACCGGGATTCATGAGGAACGTAGAGGGCAAACTCGCCGCATATACGTGGAATCTCGTGGAGAATTACACGAATGATTTTGTCCTTTCCGTCGCCGAAGTCCACCCCGGCCACGTGATGACCGGGGAGTACCGGTGCAATGAGGCCTTTAGGCCGGTCGTGCCCATGGCGAAGAAGGATTTCGACGGGGTGTTGCTGGACGACCCGTTCTTCTTGGTCAGGGCCGTCTTCCTCCACCACAAGGTCCCCTGTCTGGCCTTTGCCCTGGAGGAGAAGACGAGGGTTAACATCAAGAAGAACGTGCTCGAGGAGATGGGGTTGGCCACCGGGCCCTGGCTCTTGGACCTGAAGAGACGAATCCTGAGAAATGACCCCGATGACACACCGATCAGGGCACCGTCGGCGGTGGGCGGGAAGGTTTTCCCCTTGGGAGTGCTTCGGGATCGGGTCGCGAAACTGACCCCAGGGAAGAAGATCGCCTATGTTGCCGATGTCCTGTACAGCGAAGAAGATGCCCGGAGGATAGAGGACCTTGCTCGTGGGGCGGAAATTCTCTTCATCGAAGGTGGGTTCCTCGAGGCCGACGCCGAGAGGGCCGCGGAAAAGCATCACCTGACGGCGCTGCAATCCGGGGAGCTGGCAAAGAGGGCCGGCGTGAAACGGATGGTTCTGTTCCATTTTTCGCCCAAATACCAGGGGCAGGGGCGGCTCCTTGCCGAGGAGGCACAACGGGCGTTCGAGGGTTCATAGAGGTTCTGAAGAAATGGTACGTTTATTCGATGTCGTTTTGAATCTTGGCGAGGACGAGTCCCTCCTTCCCCGGCGGGCGGCCGAGCTTCTCAATGTCCCTGTGGAACACGTCCGGGTGGAAAGGTTGGTCAGGAAGTCGCTCGACGCAAGGAGAAACAGACCTCCCCGCTTTGTCTACGTCTTGGATGTCTCCTTCCCCGACGAGGAAGGAGTGGTAGAAAGGGTGGGGGGTAAGCTTAAGCTCAAGCCCATGAACGAATCGACTGCACCGCCTGTCGTTCGCAAGGCTCCGGCACCTGAAAGGCGGCCGGTGGTCGTCGGGAGCGGTCCCGCAGGTCTTTTTGCTTCTCTGACCTTGGCGTCCCGGGGAATACCCGTGATTCTCCTCGAGCGGGGCAGGCCCCTGCAACAGCGAATAGCCGACACGACCTCTTTCTGGGAACACGGGATACTAGACCCCGAGAGCAACGTCAATTTCGGTGAGGGCGGCGCAGGGACTTTTTCCGACGGCAAACTGACGACGAGACTCAGGGACAGTAGAATCGGCATGGTCAAGAGGGTGCTTGTCGACTTCGGCGCCCCGCCTGAGATACTGACCGACGGGAAACCCCATGTGGGAACCGACCGGTTGAGGCAGGTGGTTGCGGAATTTCGGCGGGAGTTGATCCGGCTTGGTTGCGAAGTCCGTTTCGGGGCAAAGGTTTCGGACATCTTAGTCCGAAGGGGAGAAATAGCAGGAGTCGTTGTCAACGGAAGCGAAGAGATCCGGACGGGCCATCTTGTCCTTGCAATAGGCCAGAGTGCCGCGGACACTTACAGGAGGCTTATGGAGCGGGGGATGCAGCTCGAAGCCAAGCCTTTTGCCATGGGGTTGAGGGTCGAGCACCCGCAGGAACTCATAAACCGGATACAGTACGGAAGATGGTGTACCCGCCCGGAGCTTCCTCCGGCGGATTACTTCCTTGCCGTCAACGTCCCGGGCCTAAACCGCTCGGTCTATACCTTTTGCATGTGTCCGGGCGGTCAGATCATCGGTTGCAGTTCCGAAAAAGGGGGGGTGGTCACGAACGGCATGAGCCTGTACAGCCGGAGTAGTCCCTTCGCGAACAGCGCCGTCGTGGTGAATGTCCGTAAGGAGGACTTCGCCGGCCCCTCCCCTCTGAGCGGGATCTCCTTCCGCAGACAATGGGAAGAGAACGCCTTTGTTCTTGGGGGGCGCGACTACCACGCGCCGGCGCAGCGGCTGACGGACTTCGTCTACGAGAAAGAAAGTCGTGACGTAGGGCCGACAAGCTTTAGGCCCGGCGTCGCCGTCGCCCCGCTCAGGGAGGTCCTGCCGTCCTTCGTCTACGAGGCACTGCGGAAAGGTTTGGTGCTGTTCGAGCAAAAAATGCCCGGTTTTCTGACCTCGGAGGCCGTTCTCGTGGGGGTGGAGACAAGGACATCCTCTCCCGTGAGGATATTGCGCGGCGAGGACGGCCAAAGCCTTGCGGTTCTGGGGGTTTATCCCTGCGGAGAGGGCGCGGGGTATGCCGGCGGCATCGTGAGCTCTGCGGTCGACGGGATGAAGGCCGCAGAAAGAATCGTCAACTCTCTGGCATGAAATGCCGGGCTTGTGCTCTCAGTCTTGTTCGCCGACACGGGCGTCGATGACCACGTCGTCGCCGACACGGGAAACCTTCCGAAAGTACAGAGGGAGGGCGTTGCTCACCTGCTCTATGCCGAGGTCGCCCACCGTCTCGACGCCCTTCCCGATTATTTTTGGGGCGATGACGGCAAGGAGTCTCTGGGCCCTCTTCTCGCGGAGGAAAGTAGTGATGACCCCGGAGCCCCCTTCTACAAGAAGAGAAGATACCCCTCGTTTACCCAGCTCATCGAGGAGCCTCCCGATGCTGACGCCGCCGTCACGGCCCCTGGGGAGAGACAGGGTTTCTACGCCGACCCGGTGGAGTTCATCCCGTTTCTCACGGCTGCCCAGCCGTGTCGTCACGACAAGCGTCTTCGCCCTGTCCTGGTCTTTAAGTACCTTCGCCCCGAGCGGGGTCCTCAACCGCGAATCGAGGATCACACGCAGGGGGTTTCTCCCCCGCACGAGCCTTACTGTCAACTCTGGGTCGTCCTGCAGGACGGTCCCCACTCCCACGAGGACGGCGTCGTGAAGGCTTCTCTCCCTGTGGGCGAGGCGGAGCGACGGCCCGGAACTGATCCAGCGGGAATTACCCGTCACGGTGGCGACTCTCCCGTCGAGGGATTGGGCGAATTTAACGGTCACGAAAGGCCGCCCCGTATGCATAAAGTGAAAGTAGGCCTCGTTCAGGGCGCGACAACTTTCTTCGAGGACTCCCACGACGGTCTCGATGCCTTGTTTTTCCAGGGTCTTCACACCCTTGCCTGATACCAGCGGGTTGGGGTCCGTCGTCCCGATGACTACCCGCGCCGGCCTCGCTTCTATGAGGCGGTCCACGCAGGGAGGTGTCTTGCCGTAATGAGTACACGGCTCCAGGGTGATGTAGACCGTGGAACCCCTTGCCGCTTCGGATGCCCTTTCGAGTGCGTTGATCTCGGCATGTTTTCCCCCGAACCTCTCGTGGAAGCCTTCGCCGACGACCCTCCCGTCTCTGACGACGACTGCCCCCACCATGGGGTTCGGGCTGACCCGTCCCGCCCCTCTCGCGGCGAGGCGCAGGGCGCGTTTCATGTAATATTCGTCCGGTTTTCGGTCTTTTGATTTTTGCATCGTACCTTGGTGTACAGAGAGCTCTATGCCCTCTGCTAACCCCCGGCGGTTTCGCCCTTCATAGCACATCCCCGTGGTCATAAACAATGATGAAGGGAGCGTGACAGCTCGGATGATGTGCTGCAAGGGCATGTTTCGATTGGCCGAGCTGAGAAAATATGGTATAAACTTTCAAATTTTTCGGCTTGTAAGAGATAGAATTTAAAAGGGGTACGGGAAAACATGAAAGGTGTTGTACTCGCAGGCGGCCTGGGAAGCAGGCTTCATCCTCTTACCAAGGTGACGAACAAGCATCTGCTCCCGGTGTACAAAGAGCCGATGATCTACTATCCCATCCGAACGCTCGTGAACGCGGGCATCGACGAGATCCTGATAGTCACGGGGGGCAACAACGCTGGTGACTTCCTGCGGCTGCTCGGCAACGGGTCGGAGTTCGGGTTGAGGCACCTGAACTACACGTATCAGGAAGGGGAGGGCGGCATCGCGGCGGCCCTGAGCCTTGCAGAGCACTTTGCCGACAACGACAAGATCGTGGTTGTCCTCGGCGACAACATCATCGAAAAAAATATCGGGAAGGCCGTTGAGTCGTTCAGAGGTCAGAAGGAGGGGGCGAAGATACTTTTGAAGGAGGTGCCCGACCCGCAGAGGTTCGGTGTCCCGGTTTTCGAAGAGGGGAAGATCATAAGGGTCGATGAAAAGCCGAAGGCGCCCGCGTCGTCGTACGCCGTGATCGGTATTTACATGTACGACAGCGGTGTTTTTGATTTTATCAAGACCCTGAAACCGTCGGAGAGGGGGGAGCTGGAGATCACGGATGTCAACAACTTTTACATCCGCGCAGGGAAAATGACCTGGGACGTCCTCGACGGGTGGTGGACGGACGCGGGGACTTTCGAATCACTGCAGTACGCCGGGAACATGGTAGCGAAGACGGGGGCCAACAAGCTGAATTAGATGAAAAGACGGTAGGATGAATCGGAGTGGAGATGATCGAAGGTGTGATGGTCAAGAAGCTCAGGGTGATCCCGGACGAACGCGGCAGGTTGATGGAGATCCTCAGGAACGACGACGAGATGTTCGAATCCTTCGGGCAGGTGTACATGACGACGGCCTATCCCGGTGTGGTGAAGGGCTGGCATTACCACAAGAGGCAGTATGACAACATGGCCGTGGTCAAAGGCATGATGAAGATAGTGCTCTTCGATGGGAGAAAGGAGTCGGTGACTTACGGCGAGGTGAATGAATTCTTTGCCGGCGAACACAACCCCATCCTCGTCCACATCCCGCCTTATGTCTATCATGGTTTCAAGTGCATCTCCGAGGATGAGGCTATCGTGGTCAACACACCGACCGCGGTATATCAGTACGAAGAGCCGGACGAGTACCGGGTTCATCCTTACGAAAACGACATCCCCTATGACTGGGGTAGAAAAGATGGTTAAACGAACGATGGAGGGGATAGACCTTCTCACCCGGTCCTCGTTGTAAGGACCACTTTTCTGGCATAGGTTGTCGAGCGGTTATGAGTGTTCTTCCCGGCCTATTCATAGCCCTTTTAGGCGCCGTCATCGGTAGCTTCCTCAACGTATGCATCTGCCGGATTCCCGAGGGCAGGTCTCTCGTCGCCCCGGGGTCGGCCTGCCCGGGCTGCGGGCACCCGATAAGGCCTTACGACAACATACCGGTACTGAGCTACCTCATCCTGAAGGGGCGTTGTCGGGATTGCGGCCGGAGAATATCTCCCCGTTACATCGCGGTCGAGCTGATCACGGCCGTGATAGCCCTTTTTCTCTTCCGGCAATACGGCTTCTCGCTTCAATTTCTCTCCGCCTTCGTCTTCGCGGCCGCGTTGGTCGTCGTGACTTTTATCGACCTCGAGCACGGCATCATCCCCGACGTGATCACCCTTCCAGGGATACCCTTGTTCATGGTTCTGGCGGTCCTCGTCATGGGGGTTTCGTTCCTCGACGCCTTCCTTGGTGCGGCCGTCGGCAGCGGCATATTCTATCTGATAGCCGAAGGGTACGGTTTTTTTACCGGGAGAGAAGGGATGGGCGGCGGCGACATCAAACTGCTTGCCATGCTGGGAGCTTTCTTGGGCTGGCAATCGCTTGTCTTCGTCCTGCTCGCGAGCTCGCTTCTCGGGAGCGTTGTCGGCATCGGGGTCATGGTGGCGAAGCGGGAAGGATTGAGGTATGCTATCCCGTTCGGGCCGTTCCTGGCAGTTTCCGCCCTGGCCTACATCTTTTGGGGGTACGACTTCGGCCGGATGATGAACCTCTGTTGGGGATGACGGATGTTCTTGCATAGAAAGAAAAATCGGGGGTTTACGCTGATCGAGCTCATGGTCGTCCTGGCGATCTTGGGCATCATGGCGGCGATCGTCGTGCCCAATTTCAAGCAATACCTTCTTCAGAGAAGACTTAACGGTGCCGCCAGGCAGATCATGTCGGACCTGATGTCGGCAAGGATGAAGGCGATAACCCAGAACAGGAAGGTGAAGGTATTCTTTTCCGGCAGCAACCACCAGTATACCGTATGCGACGACGCCAACGGTGACGGGACCGTGGGAAGCGGCGAAGGAACCGTTCAGGTTAGGGATATCCAGTATGATTATCCCGGAGTGACCTACACGGCGACGGCGAACCCGATCTTCAACAAGAACGGGACGGCTGCCGTCATGGCGACGGTCACGGTGAGCAATCCGAGTGGAAGCAAGAATGTAAGCGTCGCGATAACGGGGCGGGTGTCGATCCAGTAAGCGAAGGGGCTGTGTCCATGCGTTTGTGTGCTATGGTGGGTGGACCTGAAAAATTAAATTTTAGTCCCCTGACCGTTCGCCCGGGACGCCGAGGGTGTCGCCAGGGCTCTTGCGGCGGGTTCACGATACTGGAAGTCCTTGTCGCTATCTTTATTTTCGTCGTCGCGCTGCTGGGTCTCGTCTCGGTGACAACGAGTGTCATACACGGAAACGCATACAGCAAGCAGGTGACGACAGCGACCAATTTGGCACAGGACCTGATGGAAGACCTGAAGAGGAAGGGGTACGACCATTCCGATGTGTCCGCCGGCACGCACAATGACCCGGGCGATCCCCTTTCAGGGATTTATACGAGAACATGGAGTGTGGTGGATAATAACCCGGTCACAAACATCAAAACGCTGACCGTTACGGTCGCGTGGAGCTGGCGCGGTGCGGCGCGGAACGTGCAACTGGTCACATACATCACTAAAAATTGAGCTGGTAACATGATGCGGACTGTCATAAAAGCCGATTCCTGTAAGAGCGAGAAGGGCTATTCGATCGTTGAATTGCTCGTGGCGCTGGGGATGGGGATGGTCGCGCTTGCCGCTTTTTACAGCGTCTTTTCCGTTCAGAGCAGGAGGTTGAGTGTTGAGGAGCAGATTGTCGAGATGCAGCAGAATGTCAGGAACGGCATGGACGTGATGATCGCGGAGGTACGGATGGCGGGATACGACCCCACCGGCGCCGGTAATTTTGACGGCATCACGTGCGATACCACTCAACTTCGGGTGAAGTTGGACCTGGACGGCGATGGCTCCGTCACGGGGGCTAACGAGGATGTTATTTACAAATACGACAGTGCGAACCTGCGCATTACGAGAAACACGGGGGGCGGGGCACAGCCCTTCATGGAGAACATCCAGGCCTTTTCTTTTCAGTATCTGGACTCGAACGGCAACGTGACGACCGACCCCGCGCAGGTGCGTCAGGTCAAGAT
>CAZRAC010000004.1:0-59178 GCA_964597995.1 uncultured Syntrophaceae bacterium
AGAAGGACCTCTCGGACCCCTTCCTGGGCCGTTGCAACTTCCACCACATCGCCTTTCCCGACCACGAGATGATGCGCCGGATCGTGGAGGTCCATTTCCCGAAGCTCGGTGACTCGGTGGCCCGCGTATGCATCGATACGTTCTACAAACTCCGCGAGCTCCGGGGGGTGGAAAAAAAGCCGGCCACCCGCGAACTGATCAACTGGATACGCGCCCTGATGGCGGACCCCGATTTCGACGTTGCCGCCTTGCAAAAGGGGCGGATTCCCTACCTGGGGGTCCTCTTCAAGAAGAGCGGCGACCTCAAGGTCGCAGTCAGGCAGTACGGTCAGACCGTTCATTGAGGTGCCGTCTTGTTTGTCCGTTTCTTCTATTCCCTGCGGGACCACGGTGTCCCTGTGACGCCCACATCATTCCTCCGGCTCCAGAAGGCCCTGGGAATGGGCGCCATAAAAACCCTGGAGGATTTCTACACCGGCGCCCGCGCCATCCTTGTGAAGAGCGAGCGTTATTTCGACGTCTACGATCAGGTCTTTGCCGCTCACTTCCAGGGACTGGCCTTTGAAGACCCCGGGGAAAGGGAGCTGAACGCCATTGCCCAGGTCCTCCTCGAAGAGTGGCTGCGGAACCCGCGGGAAGTGGCGGCGGCGTTCGGCGTCGACGAAAAGACATTGAGCGCCATGACCCCCGAGGAATTGATCAGATACTTTCTCGACCGACTCAAAGAGCAGACAGAGGCCCATCATGGGGGAAATCGGTGGATCGGGACGGGAGGGACTTCTCCGGTTGGCCATTCGGGCCGTCACCCCGGCGGTATGAGGGTCGGCGGCGTTTCGCGCAACAAGTCGGCCATCAAGGTGGCGATGAGCAGACGGTACAAAGACTATTCCCAGGACGGTCCCCTTACCCGCGCCCAGGTCGGGGAGGCCTTGAAGAGGCTGCGCCGGATGGTCCCGGCGGGCCCGAAAGACCGGGTAAACATCGACAGGACCATATATGAAACGATACGCAACGCCGGGGAGATAGAGGTCGTCTTCGACCGGCGCCTGATGGACCGGCTAAAGGTGGTCTTGCTGATCGACAACGGCGGATGGTCGATGGATCCCTACGTCGAAGTAGTGCAGACCCTCTTCAATCACGCCAGGGCCCAGTTCAAGGACCTCAAGATCTACTACTTTCATAACACGATCTACGAAAGGGTGTGGTGCGACCCTTCACGCCGCCTCGAGCCAGAGCGGGTGGAGGATTTCGTGCGCCGGGACGGCGAAACCCGTCTGATCGTCGTGGGTGATGCAAGCATGGCGCCCTATGAACTGATGGCCGCCGACGGCTACATAAGGTTCGAGGAAAGAACCAAGCGGCCGAGTATCGAACAGTTGAAGCTCCTCTCCGGGATATTCCGTCACAGCGTCTGGCTCAATCCGGTACCGGAAGAAGAGTGGCGCTATACGGCCACCATAAATATAATCCGCCAAATCTTTCCTATGTACGAGCTCACTCTTGACGGCCTGGATAAGGCCGTCCGCCGGCTCATGGCTAAGAACTGACGAACCCCAGGAACATCGATATCCCCTCCCCGTGAACTTTGGAGCGAGCACTTTGAGCTTTTATCTATGACCGACAAGGAAGCGACGGAAATCAGTCTCTTCGTCAGGACATCGAATGAAGAGGTCGTCGAATGGGACCGGCGCCGCATAGTCGATGCCCTGGTCCTGGAGGCTGACCTCGACGAAGAGACGGCCGGGGAAATAAGCCGCGAGGTGGAAAGGCAGGTCTTCGCTTCGGGAATAGTCACGCTGACGGCACCACTCATCCGGGAACTCGTCAATGCAAAGCTCATCGAGCGGGGCTTCGAAGAGGCAAGGAGACTCCACACCCGGCTTGGTTTTCCCCTTTACGACATCGGCAGGCTGATCGTCAGCAGGAACAAGGAGAACGCCAATGTCCCTCACCGGCCGGAAGGGACGAACCTCACGCTTGCCGAGGGGATCAAGAGGGAGTACGCCCTCCACAGTGTCTTTTCCCGGGACGTAGCCGAGGCCCATCTCTCCGGTGACATCCATTTGCACAAACTCGGCCACGTAGACCGGCCTTACTGCTCTAGTGTGTCCCTCGAGTATGTTAAGAAATTCGGCCTCAGCCTTCCCGGGTCCTCCTCGGCGGCCAGGCCGGCCAGGCACGCGGACGTCCTCCTCGCCCACATGGTCCGGTTCAGCGCGGTGCTTCAGGGAAACTTCGCCGCTTCGCTCGAGTGGGACGCCGTCAATTTCTCCTTCGCCCCCTACCTCGCCGGGTGGGGTGATGCGGAAGTCGGCCAGCTTGCCCAACGGCTGGTCTATGAGTTCTCCCAACTCGCCTTTGCCAGGGGTGGACAGATCATGTTCTCGGACATCAACCTCTACTGGGATGTGCCGCCCCATCTCCAAGGTTCCCCCGTCATCGGGCCGGGCGGGGAACCGACGGGGACAGGCTTCGCCGACTATCGGGCGGACGCCAGGAGATTCCTCCGCGCCCTGATGGAGGTCTTCAGGGAGGGGGACGCCGCGGGAAGGCCCTTCTTTTTCCCCCGGCCGATCTTCCACCTGACAGGGGCGGTTTTTGATGACCCGGAAGGGAGGGCCTTCCTTTTGGATGTTTGCGAGACCGCCGCCGAAAAGGGGAATGTGAGCTTCGTTTTCGACCGGGCGGACGGCCTACGGGTGTCCTCCCGTTACCGCATCCCGGCCTGGACAGGCGGGGTCGTTGCGATGCCCTGGGAGACCCGTTGGGCGTCCATCGGAACCGTGACGCTGAACTTGCCGCGGCTCGGCTACCGGGCCGAAAGGAATGACGAACGCCTCTTTTCTCTCCTTGGCGAAGAGGTGGAACTTGCCGCGAAAGCGCAAGCACAGAAGAAAGATTTTATCGAGAAGTTGCTGGGTTATGGGGACGAGGGCCCCCTTTCCTTCCTTGCGATGGAGAAGGGCGGCCACCCCTTTCTGCGGATGGATCAGGCCGTCTACCCGGTGGGAGTCGTCGGCCTGAATGAGCTTGTCCTCATACACAGGGGGAGTCAGCTCCACGAATCGCCGGAAGCCCTGCGTTTCGGCCTGAAGGTCGTCAGCCATCTCAAGAAGCTGGTCGACGGCCTTAACAGGAAGCTCAGGATGCGTCTCATCCTGGAACAGACGCCGGCGGAAAGCACGGCCTACCGCTTTGCGAGACTCGACCTGCGGTCCTTTGCCCCCCGATCGGGACGGTTCATCTGCGGCGACATCTCCCGGGGTGGGGTCTACTACACCAACTCGACCCAGTTCAGTGTCAAGGCCGATGTATCGCCGATGGACAGGGTTGAAGGGGAAGGGCGTTTTCATCCCCTGATCGCGGGGACGGTCAATACGTCTATCTGGCTGGGGGAAGGGCGCCCTCAGGCCGAGGTCCTCGCGGGCTTCATCGAATCGACCTTCCGAAACACTGCGAACGATCAAATCACCTTTTCGCCCGATTTCACGAGTTGCTCCCGGTGTATGAGGACGTTCAGGGGCCACTGGGACGACTGTCCCCTCTGTGGGTCGCAAGCCGTGGAAAAGATAACGAGAATCCCCGGGTATTACGCCCGGGTGTCGGACCTCAACCGTGGCAAGCTCGCCGAGTTGAAGGACACGCGACGACTCACGTTCTAAAGCATAACCATAGATTTTCTCTTTCCTAAAAGTTTTCTGTCACCCTTGACACCGCAGGGAGCGATTAATAAATTAGTGAACAGTTGAAAGGGCGGCAGCCGTTAGGAATAAATCAGTGATATTGGGGCGATAGATGGAAGATGTCGAAGATATAGTCGTCCGGCTGTTCAGGGAAAGCAATCAGGTCAAAGAGGCCTTCCTTAACGATAATCTCAGTAAACTCGTTAAGGTGGTCGATGCCGTGACGGCAGCGCTGAAAGGAGGCAAGAAGGTTCTTCTCTTCGGGAACGGGGGAAGCGCCGCGGATGCCCAGCACATAGCCGCCGAGTTCGTCAATCGCTTCCAGATCGAGAGGCCGCCGTTGCCGGCGATAGCTCTGACAACCGACACCTCGATCATCACTAGCATCGCAAATGACTATGATTTTTCCGAGGTGTTCGACAAGCAGATTCGGGCGATCGGACAGCCGGGAGACATCGCCTGGGGGTTCAGCACGAGCGGGTCTTCCCCGAACGTCGTTAAGGCCCTGGAAACGGCAAAGAAAATGGGGATGGTTACCGTAGGATTGACCGGGAAAGACGGGGGTCGGATCGCAGCAATAGTGGACGTTGCGTTGAATGTCCCGTCGGGTAGTGTACCCCGGATCCAGGAGGCGCACATAACCGTCGGCCATGTCATCTGTGAGATGGTCGAATTTAGGTTGTTTAAGAGGCCGGACGCGAAACAATCAGGACGAAACGGGTGATTTTGAATCGATGATGAAAAAGAAATCAGAAGACAGAAAAGATAAGGATAGGAAAAGCGTCGAAGCGGGTCACAGCGGCCCGCAGGAGGGTATTTCCCCGGCCGAGCAGCCGGCGGGTGAAGACCTCGCAGCAAAGCTCAGGGAAAAGGAGAAGGAAGCGGCGGAAAATTACGAGAGATACATGAGGGCGGTTGCGGATCTTGAGAATTACAAGAAGTACGCGGCAAAGGACCGGGCGGATATACTCAAGTACGCCAATGAAAGAATCATAAAAGATCTTCTGCCCATTTTGGACGGACTTGACAGGGCTCTGAGTCATTCCAACGAAGTGAAGGATGTGGACACCTTTATCGAGGGCGTCCGGATCATCAAGGAGCAGCTTCTCGCCTTTCTGGAGCGACACGGGGTCAAGCGGGTCGAATCCGTAGGGCAAACCTTCGACCCGGAAAGGCATGAGGCTTTCATGCTGACGGAGAGCGATGAGCATGAGGAAGGTACCGTCGTTGAGGAGCTTGAAGCGGGCTACATGCTGAACGACCGTCTATTGAGGGCCGCGAAGGTTGCCGTATCGAAGAAGAAGACGGCCGGAGAAAAAGGGCAGGAAAAGAATCAAAGTGAAGGAGGATGAATCAAATGGGAAAAACAATAGGAATCGACCTGGGTACGACCAACTCTTGCGTCGCCGTCATGATAGGGGGGGAACCGGTTGTCATTCCAAATCAAGAGGGTAGCCGTACGACGCCTTCCGTGGTGGCTTTCACGGACAAAGGTGAACGGCTGGTGGGTCAGGCCGCCAAACGGCAGGCGATCACCAATCCCGAAAATACTATTTACGCGATCAAAAGGCTCATCGGGCGCAAGTACAACTCCAAAGAGGTGCAGTACGACAAGACCGTGATCGCTTACAAGATCACGGAGGCCCCGAACGGGGATGCGCAAGTGACGGTACGTGGTCGCAACTACAGTCCCGCCGAGATATCGGCGATGATCCTTGGAAAGATGAAGGAGGTGGCGGAAGATTACCTTGGAGAAAAGGTGAAAGACGCCGTGATCACTGTGCCCGCCTATTTCAACGATTCCCAGAGGCAGGCCACCAAGGACGCCGGAACCATCGCCGGGTTGAACGTCGTCAGGATTATCAATGAGCCGACGGCGGCTGCCCTTGCTTACGGGTTGGACAAGAAGAAAGACGAAAAAATCGCCGTCTTTGACCTCGGAGGCGGTACCTTCGATATTTCTATCCTGGAATTGGGAGAAGGTGTTTTCGAAGTCAAATCGACGAACGGCGATACCCATCTGGGCGGTGAGGATTTCGACCAGAAATTGATAGATTACATCTGTGACGAGTTCAAGAAGGACCAGGGGATAGACCTCCGGAAGGACCGGATGGCCCTCCAGAGGATCAAGGAGGCAGCGGAGAAGGCGAAGATGGAGCTTTCCACGACCCTGGAGACGGATATCAACCTTCCTTTCATCACGGCGGATGCCTCGGGTCCTAAGCACCTCACGATGAAGATAACGAGGGCAAAGCTCGAAGCCCTCGTGGAAGACCTGATCGCCAAGCTGGAGCAGCCCTGCAGGATCGCTTTGCAGGATGCGGGCCTGACCGCCAACCAGATAGACGAGGTCATTCTCGTCGGCGGCATGACCCGGATGCCCCGCGTCCAGCAGAAGGTGAAGGAGATCTTCGGGAAGGAGCCGCACAAGGGTGTGAACCCCGACGAGGTCGTGGCCATCGGCGCTGCCATCCAGGCAGGCGTTCTCACTGGCGAAGTCAAAGACGTGCTGCTTCTGGACGTAACCCCCCTGTCCCTCGGAATCGAGACACTGGGTGGGGTCATGACGAAGCTCATCGAGAAGAACACGACGATTCCGACGCGGAAGAGTCAGATCTTTTCTACGGCCGCCGACAACCAGACGGCGGTGACCATCCACGTCCTTCAGGGAGAGCGTACCATGGCCGCCGACAACAAGACGCTGGGGCGCTTCGAACTCGTCGGTATTCCGCCCGCTCCCCGTGGTGTTCCGCAAATCGAGGTGACCTTCGACATCGACGCCAACGGTATCGTCCACGTCTCGGCCAAAGACCTCGGTACGGGGAAAGAGCAGAGCATCCGTATCACCGCCTCGAGCGGCCTCTCCAAGGAGGAGATCGACAAACTGGTCAGAGAGGCCGAGATGCATTCGGAAGAAGACCGCAAGCGGAAAGAATTGATCGAGGCGAGGAATGAGGCAGACAGTTTCGCCTACAGCATTGAGCGTAACATAAAGGAGTTCGGGGATAAAATCGGTCCGGCCGAGAAATCGCGCATCGAAGAGGCGATCGCAAAGCTTCGGAAGACCCTGGAAGGTGACGATATCGGTGCTATCCGGGCCGCCCAGGAAGAGTTGACCCAAGCGTCTCATAAGCTGGCAGAAGCCATGTATGCCAAGACGGCGCAGGCAGGCGCGGGCAGCGCGGGCGCAGGTCCCGAGGCAGGAGCGGCAGCCGGCGGCAAGAAAGACGAAAATGTGGTCGATGCAGACTTTGAAGAGGTGAAATAAAGGTACAGAAAGTAACTAAGCAAAAAACGTCGTCATGGCAAGGCTGTTGAACCATGACGCGTACCTAAAACGGCAGGCCCGGAAGTCTATCAGTTGATTTTTCGGGCCTTTTCCGTTATTGAGGATAGACGATGAATTTCCTTCTAACAAACGATGACGGAATATATGCGAGGGGGCTGAGCGCCCTTTACGGTGAGCTTTCGCAGGATGCGGAGTGTCTCATCGTTGCCCCCGAGGCAGAGCAAAGCGCCGTGGGACACGCGATCACCCTTATGAGGCCGCTCATGGTCAGGCGCGCGAGAAAAAACGGTACCTTCTGGGGCTACGCCGTGTCGGGAACACCGGCGGATTGCGTCAAGATCGGTATCCGGGAGCTGTCTCAGGGGCCTGTCGACCTCGTCGTCTCCGGGATCAATCTCGGGGCCAACGTAGGGATCAATGTGATATATTCCGGCACGGTATCCGCCGCGACTGAGGGGGCTATCCTCGGCGTTCCTGCTCTCGCCCTGTCTCTGAATACCCACCGGGACGCCGATTTCACCTTTGCCGCCCGTTTCGCCCGCAGGATGGCCCGGTTCATGCTGCAGGAAAACCCCCTGAAGAACGTTCCCTTGAACGTCAATATCCCGGCGGTACCGGAAGAGGAAATCAAGGGTGTGGCCGTCGTCAAGCAGGGAAGGGCGAGGCTGATGGAGACTTTCGAAAGGCGTACGGACCCGCGGGACAACATCTATTACTGGCTTGCCGGAGAGACCCAGCTTTCGGAGGGCGAGGAAGAGGATACGGACATGTCGCGCCTCCAGGAAGGTTTCATAACGATCACGCCTATCTACTACGACCTGACCCACTACGCCGCGTTGGAAAGGCTCGCAATGAGCATCGGCGAGCTGAAACCTTGACGGATCCGATTCTGATTCTAATGGACGATCAGGGCAGGTATCGGACTGCTGCGGATGACGTTGGCCGTCGTGCTTCCCAGGAATAATTCCCTCAGGCGGCCGCGGCTGTGCGCGCCCATCACCATAAGCTCGACAGCGCCTTCTTTGATGAAATTCATGATCTCCCGGTCGGCCTTCCCTTTCAGGACGACTACGGCGTTATCGACCTCATAGGGTTCGACGGCGTCCTCCACCTTCGCGGTGAGGTCTGCGGCCGTCTTCGCATCGTCGGTTACGATGAGGGTGGTCAGCGGCCATTTGGTCTTAGCGGACACCTCGGCCGCCACCTTCAGGGCCCTGTCGGCAGGGGGACTCCCGTCATAGGCGATCCCCATGCTCTCGATCTCTCTGAAATCGGCGGGCGTGACCATGACAGGTGTCTTGGACTTACGGACAACCGCCCCTGTTGTCGACCCAAGGAAACCGCCGACGCTCAGGTGGTGATGTTCCCCCCGCTGGGCAAGCAGGATCCAGTCCGCCTTTTTCCCCTCCTCCACGATCACTTCGTCGATAAGTCCCAAGATTTTTCTGGTCTCGACCGGAGTTCCGGATTTTTCACACCGCTGCCGGAATGTTTCCAGGATCTTGTCTCCCCGTTTATTCAGGGCCTCTTCGATCTTGGGGAGAAACTCATAGTAGGCGGGCATCCCGCTGTAAAAAGCGATGTCGCTGAAGAGCGGTCCCCGAACGATCTTGATGTCCACGACGTGAAGGCCGATGAGCAGGGCGTCGAGGTATTTTGCGATATATATCCCGTACTCGAGGGCTGTTTTGCTGTAATCTGAACCATCCGTGGGGATCAGGATAGTTTTGTCCATGGCTCTTCCCTCTTAGTGCTTCTCCTGGAGAGCCCGATTTGTAATGCCGTTATTTTTCGGAGCCTTTCAGGTTTTTCAGCATGTCGTCGAATTCCTTGTTTTTCTCCTCGATTGCCTCCTCCTCCACGATGGCGGCCTCTTCCTCCTCCTTGCCTTCCCCCGTCAGAAGCCTGCCTTCCCTGTCGAAGGTCTTGAATTCTCCGACGAGCTTGTCGTTTAGGTAGAGGGCTGTTGCCCTTACCTTGCCGTTTCTGTAGTAGGAGACGAATTCGCCTTCGCGTTTGTCGTTCTGGAAAAAGCCTTTTTCACGGACCTCACCGGTCTTGTAGTAGGATACATAGGGGCCATGGAATTTTCCGTCCCGGAAATTTTCTTCTTCCTTGACCTGACCGTTCTGGAGGTAAAGGATGTAAGGACCGTCCGGTTTCCCGTCTTTGTAAAATTCGCGTTCCTTGAGTTGACCGTTCTCATACCAGGAAAGGTATTCGCCCTCCAGCTTGTCCTTGTGGAAGGTCCCTTTTTCCCGTATCCGGCCGTCCTTGTAGTAGCTGACCGCTTCCCCTTCTTTCAAGCCTTTCTCGTAATGCAACTTAAGCATCACCTGGCCGTTATCGTAGTAAGACACGTAATCGCCGTGTAGTCTTCCGTCCACATAGGTTTTCTTTTCCTTGACGGTGTTGTTTTCGTAGTGGCTGACGACCTCCTGGACACCTTTTTTTCTGAAGAGCGAAAGGGACATTTTTTACAATCCCAGTTCCTTCATGATTTTCTCGACTGGGAAGGCGGGGTGCCGGTCTTTCCTGAGGCCGAGACGGGCCATTCTGTCTTCTTCGTTCTCTATTTCCTTGAGGAAGTCGACAAGACGTTCCCGTACCCCAGGGACCACGGCCGCTTCGCGGGGTGTCATACCGCCGAGGGCGGGATTTTCCCTGTCCAACCAGGCGTCATACTCTAAACCGTCTTGTAATCCGTACGCGCTGTCATTGGCGCCTGCCGGGAGAGTTAGGTTCCTGCCGGGGTCCTCGCAGATCGTCGTCAGGTACTGTAGGTGAGGAAGGAACGATTCGTCCAGGAGCGCCCTCAGCTTTTCCGCCCGTTCCCGCGAGTTGCACTCGGCCCTGAGCCTGTTCTTCTCGATCACCAAGGTTCCCAGGGGCGACGCATCGCAAACTCTTTGCCCATCTTTCGCCGGGTGGACCCATATGTATGTTTTTTTCACCGTCGATGGAGGTGGCTTCAGGCTGAAGAGCGGAGATGCGCCCAGCTTTCTTGAAAAGGCATCGGGGTCGGTGATTCGGTAATGGAGCGTCGCCAGACACAGCATGTCACCGTCATTGTTGAGAAACGGCTCTTCATAGTAGGCTTCCAGTGCCTTATCGACCAAGGCGCTCATCTCGGCTGAATTGATCCTCAGGAACTCCGCGAGGACGCCGTACTGCGGCCGCACATCATCGAAGCGGTCGAGGATTTCTTTCTGGAGGAAATTGCGAAGCTGTGGCGGGATGACGACGGGGTCGAACCCCCCCAGGAAGGTCGACCGTCTACTGCTTACGAGGCCGGCGTAGAGGACGTCCCATTTGCAGAGTACCCTGGCAAACATTGGGTCCTGGACGAGGAAGGTCCGCCCGGAGAAAATGTCCTTCAACAGAAAATCCCTGCCCGGCTCAACCCATTGAACTTCGTACAGGGAGAGATAAGAATTGTCGTAACTCTTGAGAATCTCCTCTTCAAACGGCGAGAGTTGGTACCTGTTTTCCCTCAGATAGAGCGACGGAAAGGTCCTGCTCTGTTCGTCCGTGATGAAATAGAGGGTGTACCAGGACATGAAACGTTCGAATTCTTCCTCATCCCGGAAGAATTCGTCGGGGAAGAACTCTTCGTCGCCGGTGCAGACGCTCCGTTGCTCGAAATACTCGTAGAGGGCAAGCTCATACTCTTCGTAGAATCGGTCCGACGTGGCGTACTCGGATATCCTGAAGTGGAGGTCCGAGAGAACCCCCCTGCTCTTGGCGAGGCCATAATCGATGATCTGCGCCCCCTTCCGGGGTTCGCTTTCCTTACTGCCGTCATGTCGGCCTAGCATATTGTCTGTCATTCCCTCCTGTTAAAGAAAGAGTATCCCATTTCGTCGGGCAAGTCGAGAAAAAACGCGAGGCCTTACATCTCAATTCTCGTGATGACTCCGTGAAGTTTGCGCGCGGGGAGTTTGTAGAACTGGACGAAGTTCGGGATCAGCTTCTTGATGACACTGAAGATGCGCCATACCGGGTTCGAAGTCGTGATGTCCTCCACCCCGTAGAAGATTATTTTTTCCTGGATGTCGTACTGTTTGAGGATCGCCTCGAGGTCGATCACCTCCATGTAACCGACCTTGACTTCCAGTACGTCCAGTCCCGTGCCGATTCCTTTTCGGTAGGAAGTGGCGACCCCGAAGGGCTCGTCGGTGATGATGATGGAAATGAACACGTTCTGCTCATAGATGATCTGACTGCCGATGATGCAATGGATGACATAGGGCGGCACCATATCCCACTGACGGGTAAAGAAGATGGCGGTACCGGCGATATTGTTCCCCTTTGCGTAAATCTGCTCATAACTTATGAGGAACGACTCGATGGGCAACGGCCGCATCCGATAGAACAGGAAACGTTGCCCGTTCGTCCAGATCAACATGACGGCTAAAGGAATGGAGGCGATGATGAGCGACCAGTATGCGCCCTGCGGAAACTTGCTGAAGGTGGAAAAGAGGTACAAAAAGTCGATACAGGTCACGATGACCGCAAAAGGAACCTTCCATCTGGTTGTGTGGTGGAATATCATGACCATCATGATCCCGGTGACCGTCATTGAGCCGGTCACGGCCATGCCGTAAGCCGCCGCGAGGTTGTCCGAACTCTTGAAGATGAGCAGCATAAGGATGACGGCTACCATAAGAAACCAGTTCACGGCGCCGATGTAAATCTGCGACCGGATCTTGCTCGACGTGTACTTGACCTTCATGAGGGGCATGAGCCGCGTGGTGATTCCCTGATAGACGACGGAAAAAACCCCGCTGATCATCGCCTGAGAGGCGATTATGGTGGCCATGACCGTCAGGATCAAGAAGGGGATGTACAGAAAGGGCACTTGGTGTTGTACCATGCCGAAAAGGATGTTCTTCGTTTCGGGATTGTGGATGGCAAAAACTCCTTGTCCGATGTAGTTTATCAGAAGGGCGGTGAAGACCAAGTACCAGGCACGGATGATCGGTTTTTTGCCCAGGTGTCCCATGTCGGCGTAGAGGGCTTCACTTCCCGTTGCGCAGAGGATGACCTCGGAGAGAACGAAAAAGGCGGCGACGCCGTTGTCATGGAAGAACTTTATCGCATAGTAAGGGTTGATCGCTTTGAGCAACTCCGGCATCTTCAGCACGGAGACGGCACCCGACAGGGCCAGCGTCGAGAACCATACGAACATGATCGGACCGAAGGTCCAGGCGATCCTGTCGGCCCCCTTCGGTTGAAAGACGAACAGGGCGACGGCAATCGTGATGGCGGTCACGATGAGCGTACTCTGACTGACCGACTCCAGCCCCGGGATCAGGGTGATTCCTTCGACGGCCGACAGGATGGTGATGGCCGGGGTGATGACTCCGTCGCCCATCAGCAGGGACACGTCGAGGAAGGTGATGAAGGTGCCGAAGGAGAGCACCCGGTTCGATTTGGCGACGCGGAAGAGGATTTCGCGCAGCACGATGGCGCCGCCCTGGCCTTTGTGGTCGAGGCTCATCGCCAGCCAGACATATTCGACGGTCACGAGGATGGTCATGGTCCAGACCACGAGCGACAGGACGCCGAAGACATTGTCGGGAGTGGGTTTCGTGAGGGCGAAGACGACGGTAAGCGTATAGATGGGGCTCGTCCCGATGTCTCCGAAGACCAACCCCATCGCCTTGATGATACCGCCCCAAAAGGAATCGCTCTGATCGGGCTTCAAGCTTTATCTCCAGCGGACCTCATGCTGTCAATCACCACCGGGAGGACGCTTATACCAGTATCGAATAAGGAAAATCAAGCCCGACCGTCCGGTCTGTTTCCCTTACACCGGCGATAGATAAGGTAGGAACACCAGAGGAGGAACCAGAGGGCGATCACCGAGACCATGACCAGCACCTCGTATTCCTTCACGTCGCCCAAGAGGATTTCGAGGACATTTCCGAAAAGATACCCCAGAACGCCCCCTAAGACGGCCCAGACCAAGGCCCCGACCAGGTTCAACGAGACATAATAGCGAACGGGCACATGGCTCATGCCGATAACGTAGGGGATGACGATGCGGAATCCATACAGGAATCTCGACGCCAGGATGAGCAGGGCATGATAACGTTCGAAAAGTCGATGGGCCTTGTCGATCTGTACTTTCCAGTAAGGCCGTCGGGTCAACATGAATTCTTTGTGACGACGGCCTAAGAAGAAGAAGAATTGATCGCCGCACGTACTTCCGGCAAAGGCCGCGGCGATGACCCAGGGCAGTGAAAGGTAACCTTGTTTGGCGGCGAATCCCCCCAGCATCAGGATAGTCTCGCCTTCCAAAAAGGTGCCGATGAGGACGGCAAGGTATCCGTAAGTAGAGACGAATGATTCAAGCATAGAATCAGAAGACCATTGTTTTGCTTTTCTCTCGTTAAACCCGAGCTACCTGACGATGAGAACGGGGGTCTTCTGGCTTCTGTGAACGATCCCAAAAGCGACGCTGCCCAGGAGGGCGGCCCCGGCGGCGCTCCTGCCGTGAGAGCCCGCCACGATGAGGTCGGCCTTCGACCTGCGACCTTCCTTGAGGATCTCTTCGACGGGGGAGCCGACCCTGATGACGCTTCTTGCGGTGACTCCCCTTTCCTGGCAGGCTTTCTCCAGCCGTGATGTGAAGGCCTCCGCCGCACGGCGGAGGTAATCTTCGACGGGTTCTGTGATGCGTGTCGGTGTGAAAGCGGCGGGGATCGCCGTGCGTCCGGTGTAAGCCGTATTGTCGATCACGGAGATAAAGGTAACGGAGGCGTTCAGCCCCTTCGCGAGTTCAACGGCATAGATTGCGGCCTTCCGCGAAACCCGGGAGCCGTCCACGGCAACGAGGATGTTGCTGATCACTGTCCTTTTCATCTTGTTTTCCCTCCCCTACCGCTCTGTCCGTCAGGGTAAACTTTTCTTGTTTAATCCGAAACTCTGTATCCCGGATCTTGAACCTAACTTACGCCCCATCCATGCCGTGGTGTTCCTTCCGCCTGAGCCAGGAAACAGGGTCCGTCATGAGTTCTTCGAGGTCCGCGAGGGAAAGGTAATGCTCCCGCTCCATCCTGGAAAGGAGGTCGAAGAAGGCCTTTTCCTTCTCGTCCTGGACGCTATCCCGGAGTTCGGCATAGTGTTTTTCTCCCTTCGCCTCGAAATCGAGCGCCGTACGGATTGCTTTCAGGTCATCCGCGTCGCCCTTCGGCATATTTTCCGCCTTTGTGACAAAATCCTTCAGTATATCGCGGACCGTCGTGTTCCTTACTTTCAGCGGAACTGTCTCAGGCCACTTCTTCGTCCCTGCCCAGTGCTCGTGAAGTTGTTTCAGCCTTTCGTAATGTTCAAGTTCGTCGTCGGCGATCTGGCGAAACATGGCCTTCCCCGCCGGATTAGCCGTCTTTTCGGCATTGATCAGATAGAAGTCTCGTTCCCACAATTCGTTCCTGAGGGCAACTTCCAGTGTGCTCAATCGGTTCTTGTCTTCATTCATGATCCCCTCCTCGTTGGTAGTCCCGCCCGGCCTCTACGCAGCTTTTTTCTGTCGGGTTTTACCTTGTCTGCCTGTACCCGTCTCTTTTCTCTCAAAAGCCTGGAGACGTCTTTCTGCCTTCTTGTCACCCGAGGTCCCGCAACTTTCAACTCGGCCCCCGCCTTCTCGATTTCCCGTCGATATCGACCTTCCACCCTCCCGCCTCATTGACGAGATAGAAGGTCTCGACCCCGCTCTTCATCGGAATCCCTTTCTCCTGGTATTTCTTTATGATCTTTCCTATAGCAGAGGTTATGAAGGCGTGTGCCTCCAGGCTTCCCACAGGAAGCTCTTTCCAGGACAGGTTTGCGTGGAGGTCTTTGATCACCTTTTCATAGTCGGGAGCCGTGATCTCAACAACCGCCTCCGCGGTGTTTTCTATGAGAATGACGTCTTTGACGACGTAGTGGATTTTTTTTGCGAGCTGACCGCGGATGAAGTTTTCTTCCTCCGACTGTCCGGGAGTAAAGGCCGCAATCCTTGCGGAATTCTTACCCCCGGAGGCAAGGTTCTGACGGGCTTCCTCGACCCTGCCGCCGATAAGGGCATCAAGATAAAAAGAAAGGACTTCCCGGGGGCCTTTAACGGCTTCTTTCTTTCCCGCGCATCCTGACGGTGTAATAAGGCACACTAACAGAATGAGGACTAAGAGAAAACCGAGAGATTTTCCTTTAAGTGTCGGCATACCGGAAGCGGGTGTCGCCAGTGAATTATTCTTCCCCTTTTTCTTCCCGTGAGCTTTGTCGAGAAAGAAAACCTGTGAACGTATACATCAGAAAGGCGAATGCAGTCAAGGAAAGTAGAAAATACGGCAAAAGGTCGTCGATTTTGGTCTCCTGTTGCTATGACCATGCAATGCCGCAAGATGTATGTTTCAGCATTAGGGATGTCTTGTCACTTACAGCAGACCTGGCGATAGACTGCGTGGATTTTTTCCGCCGTCCTCACCCAACTGATGTTTCTCGCCTCCTCGCGGCAGCGCTCTCTCATCTCCCTTGTCAGGGCGGGGTAGAGGAGGGTAGCGATGATCTTGTCGGTGAGTTCCTGTACATCCCAGTAGTCCACCTTAAGGGCGTGATTCAGCACCTCCGACACCCCGGATTGGCGGGAGATGATCACGGGGACGTCACGGCAAGCCGCCTCCAGTGGTGCTATCCCGAAGGGTTCGGAGACGCTCGGCATGACGAAGAGGTCGCTCATGCCATAGACCCTTTCCACGTCATCCGCTCCGAGGAATCCGGTAAAGTGAAAGCTTTTTCCCATACCCAGCTCGGCCACTCGCTCGACCATCCGGGGCAGCATGTCGCCCGAGCCGGCCATCACGAACGTGGTATCCGGGAAACTTTCCAGTACCTTCGCCGCCGCCTCCACAAAATAGTCGGGACCTTTTTGAAACGTTACGCGGCCGAGGAACAGGACCACTTTGGCTCGGCGCTTATCGTCGCGTTGTTTAACCCGTCCGTTCGGGGCCGATACGCCGTTATGAACCACCGTGACCTTTTCCGGGTCTATCCCGTAGCGCTCGACGATCAGCCTTTTTGTGTAATGACTGACGCTGATGACGTGATTTGCCTTTTCCATGCCGTAGCGTTCTATGTCGTAGATGTCACGGTTGATGTTTTCGCCGTTCCTGTCGAACTCTACGGCGTGAACGTGCTGGATGTAAGGCTTGCCGCTCGCCCGGCTTGCACGAACACCGGCAAGAACCGTCATCCAGTCGTGGGCGTGTATGACGTCGTAGGTTTCTTTCCGGGCAATGTGCTCCGCGAGGTACCCGTAACGGAAGACCTCTTCCAGGAGATTCTCGCCGTAATCTCCCGATGTTTCGAGGACACCCGTCCCTCGACCCCGGCTTCCCCGCTCCGTTTTCATTAGGCACCGGTACCGGGCCTCGTTCAAGTACGGCCTCAACGCAACGTCGACTGTCCGGAAGTCAAGGTTCCCCGGTGGCTTCGTCGTTTCATCTGGCCACCGCGCTTCGTCAGAAGGGTATCTGGAAGCGGGAATGAGTTCAACGTGTGTTTCGCCGGCTTCACCCGAGATTCTCGGCAGGACGAACAAGACCTCTGCACCGATTTCCGTGAGTCCTTCGGTGATGCCGAAGCATGCCGTGCCGAGACCTCCGCTTATGTACGGGGGAAATTCCCAGCCAAACATCAAGGTGCGCATGGGAAAGGACTCTCCTTCACCGGGGCGGAATTTCTTACCTTCTACCAGAAAAACGCCCTATTTGTCCAACGCAGCTTCTTTCGTCGTGAGGTCGTCCCTTTGTCGATATGTCTGACCTGTCCGTCTTGCCGCCTTCCTCGGCGGCGGTCTTGCTTCCGCAGTTGTGAGGGATTTTTCATTGAACCCGGAGGGAGACTGAGGTATATGTTCTACTCTTTCTTTAGGATTTGTTCATATTATGAACACGGGTCGTGGTGCCGGATAGATGACAGAGAACCGGAGCATAAAAAAGGTGTTGATCGCCAATCGGGGTGAGATCGTCCTCAGAATAATGCGGACCGTCAGAGAAATGGGGCTAGAGTCGGTCGTCGTTTACGAAAAACCGGATGTGGATGAATACTTCATCCGGATGGCCGATGAGGCGATTCTGATAGGTGACGGGCCGCGAAAGGATTATCTTGATATAGAAAGGATGATATGGGCGGCGAGGAAAAGCGGCGCCGATGCCATTCATCCCGGAATCGGTTTTCTGGCGGAAAACATGGATTTTTCGGAGGCCTGCGAAAAGGCGGGCATCACGTTCATCGGTCCTACGGCGGACGTGATCCGCAACACAGGCAATAAAGTTGCGGCGCGCGAGCTCATGGAGAAAGCGGGGATTCCGGTAATCCCGGGGACGAAGGCTCTCCCCAGCGGCAGCGCCGCCGTCAAGGAAGTTCAGGCCTTCGGGAGGGAACACGGCTATCCCATCATGCTTAAATCGCCGTTGGGCGGCGGCGGCAGGGGCATTCGCAGGGTTAGGAGCGAGGCGGATTTGATAGGCAGGTTGCTGCGCGTTCGGTCCGAGGCCCGTAAGGCCTTCAGAGACGAGAGCATCTACGTGGAAAAATGTATCGAGGCGCCCCGGCACGTGGAGATACCGATGCTTGCCGACCGGCACGGGAACATCGTCCAACTGGCCTCGCGGGACTGCTCGATCCAGCGGCGGCATCAGAAGCTCATCGGAATCGCCCCCGCGAACATCGACTCCAACCTGTTGGAGAGCCTTCGTGAGGCCGCCGTTACCGCCGTACGTGCCGCCGGTGCCGTGAATGCCGTGACGGTCGAGTTTCTCGTCGACGAAAGGGACAGGAAATTCTGGTTCATGGAGATCAACACCCGGCTTCAGGTGGAGCATGTCGCGACCGAGGAATTGATCAACATCGACATCGTCAGGGAGCAGATACGGATCGCTCAAGGATACCGGTTGAGCATCCCCCCGGAGCGGACGGCATTCACGGGAAAAGCGATTCAGGTCAGGATAAACTGTGAAGACCCCAGAAACAAGTTCATGCCCGACGGCGGGAAGGTCGTAACCCTTTACCTTCCTCCGGGAGGGCCGGGGATACGATTGGACGGCATGATATACAACGGATACCGTATCCCGGCGGATTACGATTCTCTGATGGTCAAGATGACGGTGCGGGCCTTCAACTGGGAACAGGCCGTCAACAGGCTTAAGAACGCCCTCGACCTTTTCCTGATCGCCGGGCCAAAGACCACCATCCCCTTCTACAGGGCGCTTTGCGACGAGCCGGATTTCAGGGCGGAAAAGTTCGACACAACATACATCGAGACGCATCCCGACTTATTCCGTTACCTTGAACCGGGCCGCAAGATCACCAAATTGGAACAATTTCTGATGGATATTTACTCGTCGGAAATTTTTCCCCAAGGTTGGCTTTAAACGTTCATCATCGGATGTTCAAGCGCATTATCGAAGGCTTCCGCCGTCTCAGACAGAAACCCGACCTGGAAAAAGACGCCGGGTGTTACTGGGGCATGAGCGACAGGGAAGCGAGGATACAGGACCAATCCCACTGGTGTGGTGTGATGCGATGGGACAGCGACCGATGGTACGAGCATGGCGACCTCTATCTCCGACTCACCCTGAAATACCTCGAGCGGTATGCTGGAGTTGATTATGTGGCCGGGTTGAATCGCTTGGTTGCCCTGGAATGGGGTTGCGGCGGCGGCGCCGTCGTCCGGCCGTTGTGCCAACGGTTCGCGTCAGTCTACGGGGTAGACGTCTCGAAGGCGTCGGTCGCCGAGTCCGTAAGACGGATGGAATACCTCGGCCTGCTGAATTACCGGGGGATCGCCTTTCCCTCCGATGACCCTGAATCGGTGCTCGACGGTGGAACGGCGGGATCTGTGGACTTCATCGTTTCCGTCAACGTCTTCCAACATTTCCCGTCAAAACCGTACGCCGCCCGCGTCCTCAAGGTCATGGGGACGCTGTTGAAGCCGGGCGGTTTCGCCCTATTACAGACCCGGTATTTCGACGGCTCCAGAAAGCTTCAGCAAAAGGATGACGATTACGCAAGGAACGTCATATACATGACTTCATTCACGCCCGGGGAATTCCTGCTCCTCCTTGAAGCCGCCGGCCTCGAACTCCTCGAAAGGACGAGGGATGTCGAGGGAGACCCCGACTGCCACGACTATTATTTTGTGAGAAAGGTCAATGACTGAAGGTTTACCGTTCATGCCTTCCGCAGGGCCGGCGTGTAGAACTTTTCGTTGTATTCCCGCACCATACGGCGGGCGCTGAACCGGGGGAAGTTACTTTGGATCGCTTCTTTCATCACTTTTAGCCAGCCCGGGGAGGTTCCGTTTTCCGCGACATCGTAGTAGAGAGGGATGATCTGACTCTCGAGCAGGTTATAGATTGCCTCAGCGTCGGCCGGGTCGCGATTCTCGCCGGCCACCTCGCCGCCGAAGGCCCAGCCGTTCCTGCCGTTGTACGCCTCAATCCACCAGCCGTCGAGAATGCTCAGATGTGGCACGCCGTTTAGGGCAGCCTTCATGCCGCTGGTACCGCAGGCTTCGAGAGGGGGCAGAGGGTTGTTCAGCCAGATGTCGACCCCGTGGACCATGTACTGGGCGAGCTGCTCGTCGTAATTTTCCACAAGGGCGATCCGGCCGCCCATGGCTGGATCGGTGCACTTCTGGAAGATTCTCTGAATGATTCGCTTCCCTTCATCGTCGTCAGGGTGAGCCTTGCCGGCAAAGATGATCTGAACCGGCCGCCAGCGATCGTTCAGCATCCGCTTCAGCCTTTCAACATCCTGTAGTATCAGATAGGCGCGCTTGTAACCGGTAAAGCGTCGCGCAAACCCAATGGTCAGGACAGTCGGATCGAGGAGCGTCCCGCCGGCCAGTGCAAAAGTAGGGGTCACTTTTTCTTGCACCCATTTCTGGCGCACCTGCTCGCGGATCGTGTTGATCAATTTCATTTTGAGCCAACAGTGGAGCAGCCACAGTTCCAGGTCCGGGATAGTGTCGATTTTCTGCCATACCGCAGGGTCTTCGTGGTGAGCGAGCCAGTCGTCACCTAGATAGCGGTTAAAGAGAAGCTCCATCTTAGGCTCGATCCAGGTGGGCACGTGAATACCGTTTGTCACGTAGTCGATAGGGACCCTCTCTACCGGCAGGTCCGGCCAGAGGCTATGCCACATTTTGCGGGCCGTCTCGCCGTGGCGCCGGCTGACGGCGTTGCGGTAATCGGATAACTTTAGCGCAAGCACCGTCATATTGAAACCGGCATGTGGTTCTGCCGGGTTGATGCCGAGCTGTAAAAAAGTGTCGTGATCTACTCCCAGCCCCGGCCAGTAAGAGCGGAAGTACTTCTCGATAAGCGGAAAGGAAAAGACATCGTGTCCCGCGGCAACCGGCGTATGGCTGGTAAAAAGGGAAGTACGGCGGACAGTAGCGGCTGCTTCCGCAAAGGACATCCCGTTTTGGACCATCTCCCGCAGTCGCTCCAGGAGGGCAAAGGCGGCATGGCCCTCGTTGAGGTGCATGACGGCGGGCTTGATACCCATCGCTCCCAGGAGCGCAGAGCCACCGATCCCGAGGACGATCTCCTGACGGAGCCGCTGTTCGCGGTCGCCGATGTACAAGTGCGACGATATTCTCCGGTTCCAAGGATCGTTGAGCGGGATGTCCGTATCCATCAGGTAGAGGGGGACCTTTCCCACCGCGATCTTCCAGACGGCGACATAGATCGGCGGGTCGATCAGGGGAACGCGCACGGTCAGCTGAACACCATTTTCTTGCAAAACCCTGGCGATGGAGGCGGCGTCCCTCTCGAGGAGCTCATCCATACTCTCCTGCCAGCCATCCTCGCGGATGCGCTGTCGCACGTATCCCTCGGGGTACATGAAGCCTATGGCCACAAGTGGCACACCTAAGTCGCTGCATTCCTTAAGGTAATCGCCGGCTAAAAAACCCAAGCCCCCGGCGTAAAACGGCAGAGAATGATGGAGACCGTATTCGGCGGAAAAAAAGGAGATAGTGCTGCTAGAAGCCGCGGCCTCGCCGAAGCAGCGTGCATCTCCAGCCATCTCCCGGCGAAAGCGGGCAAGAACCTCGTCATACATTTTTAAATATTCAGGGTTTTTCGCCGCTTCGGCCAGCATTTGCGGGGGTACTTCCCGGAGCATTTTTACGGGATTGTGCCTGCTTTCCTTCCAGGCAGCACGGTTGATCGTCTTGAAGAGCATGCGCGCCGCCGGATGCCAGCTCCACCACAGATTGCTCGCTATCTCCCCGAGCCCTACAAGTCGCTCGGGAAGAACGGAAAAGGTCGTCGGCATGGTTTCTTGTCTCCTTTCTTAGAAAATGCCGTCGCGGGCAGGAAGAAAAGATCGCGGGAAAGTCATAAAATTCTTGACCCCGGCCTCTTTTTATGTAATAAAATTCAAACTTTTATACGGCATGGGGTGAAGGGTAACAAGCATAGACACGACTAATATATATGGAACCTCCTAATTGTAGACGCAAGCTTAAGGTCGGGCTGCATCTCCGACAACCGGACAAACAAGCAAAGACCAATCCCTGAAATGACCGCCGGGAAACCCTCCTGACAGACTCCACGGCCGTTTCCGGGAACGGACTCAAAGCCGGGAACGGAATCGCGTCGGACCTCATTCTCTCAAAATTCGAATCATACTGCATCAAAAAAAGGGGCTTTCCCTTGCGCGGATGAGTATTGCCATGTACTGGATAAGCAAGAGTATCCACATCATGAACCGGCTCCGCCGGCAGTTCACCATCTTCCTGTCTGTGCTCGGTCCCGGGATCATCGTTACCTCGGCGGACAACGACGCCGGCGGTATATCCACTTACGCCGTCACCGGTTCGAAGTACGGGTTTTCCCTGCTCTGGGTCATTCTGCTCCTTCTACCGATGGTCTATTACATCCAGGAAATGACGGTGCGGCTGGGTGCCGTCACCAAGAGGGGGCATGCGCAGGCCATCTTCGAAGGCTTCGGACCCTTCTGGGGATGGTTTGCTCTCATCGATTTGGCCGTCATCAACTGGCTGACCCTCGTGACGGAGTACATCGGGATGACCGCCGCCATGAGCCTCTTCGGCGTGCCCGACTGGGTGACTTACATCTTCGTGACGGCAGTCCTCTTCGCCGTGGTAGTAACCGGAAGGTACTGGACCTTCGAGAAGATAGCCCTTCTTTTCTGTGTTTTCAACCTTGTCTACATACCGGCCGCCATCTGGGCAATGGAGATGCCGACCGCCCCGGGATGGGACGAGGTCCTGAGAGGGTTTTGTTGTCCGAACATTGGCGGATTGTCGGGAGAGTTGATCTTTTTCGTCCTGGCCAATGTCGGCACGACCATCACGCCGTGGCAGATAGCCTTTCAGCAGAGCGCGGTTGTGGACAAGGGCCTCGATGTCCATGATATAAAATTCGGCAAACTGGATACTTTTTTCGGGTCTCTGATGACCTGCCTGGTCGCTGCCTTTATCATCATCACGACGGGCGCCGTGTTCTACTATCACACGCCCCCGATCTTGATCGAGGACGCAAGACAGACGGCCGAAGCGATCGTGCCGCTCATGCCGGCGGGGGAAGGGGAACTGGCACGGAAGCTCTTCGCCATCGGCCTTTTCGACGCCGGGTTTCTCGGCGCCCTCTGTATTTCCCTTGCCACGTCCTGGAGTTTCGGAGAGGTCTTCGGATGGGCCCACTCGCTAAACCAGAGGGTCAGGGAAGCCCCCTGGTTTTACATCGTGTACCTCGGCATACTGGCGACGTCGGGGGCCGTGGTTCTCATTCCCGAGGCGCCGCTCGTGACGATTACCATGTTCGTCCAGGTCATAGCCGTGACGCTTCTGCCTGCCTCTCTCGTATTCATGATCATCCTGCTCAACGACAGGTCTTTCATGGGAGACCATGTCAACACGGGCTGGCAGAACTTCGTGAACGGGTCGATCATCTTGGTCGTCATCGTCATGTCGACGCTTATGGGATTGAATACCCTATTCCCGAATCTTTTCGGCTGATGTCTTCGGAGGTGTAAAATGGCTGACCAGACGAACTCGAAAGCAAAGGTCGCGGATATCCCCCGCAGCATCGGGAGCTACCGGTTCCTCAATTTTTCTGAGTTGATAAAGAGGCCGGTCTGTGTAGGGAACATAAAAAACCGCGTCGGTAGGCTCACGGACCTCGTCTTCGCCCTGGCGGAGCCTTACCCCGAGGTCGTGGGTATTTACATCGAGCACGGCTGGGGTAAGCCCACAGAGTTCATTCCCTGGAGCAAGGTCGTGAAGATCGAAGACGACGCGATATTCGTGCACCCTCCCGACCAGGGCGACTCGTTCCCGCCCTTTGTGGACCAACCCGGGTGGATACTCCTGGACAAACACCTCATGGGTAGGACGATCCTGGACATCGACGGGCGGAGAAGCGAGGTGGTGAACGATGTCCACCTCCTCGAGGCCAAAGGCAGGCTCCTTCTCGTCCATGTTGACGTATCGATGAGCGGTTTCTTCCGGCGCCTCGGGCTGGGAAAGCTGCGCTGGGTGAAGGATAACCTGATTTCCTGGAAGTACGTCCAGCCGCTCTCCGTGGAAGACGCCATCGCGACAGACAAGGTGACTCTCTCCATCACCCGGAAGCAGTTGCTGGAACTCCCCTCCGAGGACCTCGCGGACGTTCTTGAAGAGCTGCCCGGCGAGGAGCAGCAGGCCCTCTTTTCGGCCCTCGATTCGGAAAAGGCGGCGGAGACCCTGGTGGAAGCCGAACCTAGAGCGCAGCGCCGGATCATCGCCAGTCTGCGTGCCGACCGGGCAAGGAACATACTTTCAGAGATGACCGTGCCTCAGCTTGTCGGCCTCTTCTCGGTTCTGCCCCACGACGACGTGGAGAAGCTCATGGGGCTGCTCAGCAACGAAAAGGCCGAGCGCGTCAGAGATATCCTGTCCGAGAGGGAGGTCCAGGCGAAGGACATCATGTTGCCGGACTTCGTTACTGTTTTCAAGACGGATAAGGTCGGTGAGATTTTGGAGAAGATCCGCCGTTCGGGCCGCGAACCGAGGAGCATCTCTTACGTTTACGTGGTCGATTCGGACGGCCTGACGCTTCTCGGCGTCGTGGACCTTCGTGAACTCGTCCTTGCCGCGGATCACGTTGAGGCAGGGGACATCATGGCCTCACCGGTTGTCACGGCGAATGAGGACGACCTGCAGGAGGACATCGCCGCCATGTTTGCCAAGTACCATTACGAGATGATCCCCGTGGTGGACGATCAGGATCGGATCATGGGCGTCATCCTGTATAGCGATGTCATCAAGAGCATCGAAAGCCGTGTAAAAGTATAAGTCAGTTCATACTATGACGGTTTTTGTTCTTAACAGCAGTCGAGGGAATTGAATGCCTCCTGTCAAGATGACAAAATGGATACGCGCTCTCCTTTACTTTCTGGGCGCTTACATCGTGGTGCTCTTCATCCTGATCTTGGTGAAGTTTTTCAGAGTAGTCCAGGGGTGACTGAGAGACGTTTGTTTTTCAGGCGCCTCTTGACAACTTCAGCGGGATTTAGTATCCACATCTACGGTGATGGAGTTCACCGGGAAAAACCGCCCGTAAAGGCTGATAACTCCTGCAAGGATAAAACCTGGCAGGAGTTTTTATTATGGAACAAAGGCAACAAATCGAGCCTATCGCAAACATCCAGGATGTAGCCGGCCGTCTGCTGGAAGATGTCCGAAAGATATGCAAAAAATTCCAGCTTATTTCCCTGAACCGTCAGCTCGAATCCTGTGAACGTCTCCTGTTCGAAAACCCGCCGATAGACGTGGCTGTTCTGGGCCAGTTCAAGGCCGGGAAGAGTTCCTTCCTCAACAGCCTCATCGACAAACCCATTCTCCCTGTCGGCGTCATTCCCGTAACGACGGTGATCACCCGTCTCACCTACGGCGAGAAAGAACGGGCGATCGCATCTTTTTTCGACGGTACCCGCTCGGAGGTTGATATCAACCGTCTCGATGAATACACCTCGGAAGCGAAAAACCCATCGAACCGGAAAAATGTGGAGATGGTGGATATCGAGCTCCCCTCCCTGAAGGATTACGCGGGGCTTCGCCTCGTCGACACGCCGGGCCTCGGGAGCGTCTTCAAGTACCACATGGAAACCTCAGAAAACTGGCTACCCGAGGTGGGTGCAGCCCTCCTCGCCGTGAGCTCCGACCGGCCGCTTTCGGAGAGCGACCTCCAGTTGATCCGGGAACTGACACAGCACACGCCGAAGATCGTCCTTCTGCTCACCAAGGCAGACCTCCTCACTCCGGAGCAGCAAGCCGAGGTCGTCCGTTTCTTCGGAGATACCCTTAAACGAGAGCTGGGTCGGGAGTTTCCTGTTTATCTCTACTCGACGCGCACTGAAACCGAACGGTTCCGTGAATTGCTGGACGACGAGATCCTTTTCCGGCTGTCCCGCAACCGCGACTTTGAATTCGGGAAGATCCTCCAACACAAGATACAGTCCCTACTCGCGGGCTGCCTGAGCTATCTCGACATCGCCCTGAAGACGTCCCTACAGGCGGATAAGGATCGTGAGGGGCTACGGAAACAAATCCTCGACGAGAAAGTCAACTACGACCTCGTCCGCGAGGAGCTCTTTATCATCGGTCGTGAGAATCAGCGGCAGACAAGGACGCTCATCATGAACTACCTCGACCGATTACAAATGCCCCTGACGATGAAGGTGCTCGACCGGCTTGCCGCGGAAATGCCCTCATGGGAGGGGAACCTCTGGCGGCTTACCCGGCGGTACGAAGAATGGGTGGCCGACACCATGACCGAAGAGATGCGGCGCGTGTCGAAGACGGAACACAAGCACTTTTACGGTACCCTCAAGAAGGCCCATGCGAGTTTTTCCCGGTCCATCGAAGCCTTCAGGACTTTGCTCGGACAGAACATCGAAAAGGTCCTCGGTGTGAAACTCGCCGGAGCCGAATGGAAGATCGATATATCCGAGCCGGAGCACCCCGACATCAAGGCCGTGAGGCCCTTCGACTACCATTTCGACCTCATCTGGTTCCTCATCCCGATGTTCATCTTCCGGCGACTCTTTGAAAAGAACTTCCTGAGCAAGATCCCCCGCGAGGTGGAAGCGAACCTCTCCCGCCTCGCCGCTCAATGGGAAGACCGGATAAACCGGGCGATCGAAGAAATGCGCAAGCAGTCCCTGAAATACGTGCAGGACGAGCTTTCCACGATCGAGGCGCTCCTATCGCAGGCGCAGGGGCAGTCCGAGGAAATCCGCAGGCTGATCCAAGAGTTGCAAGGTAGATCGAAAACACTGGTGAATTGAAAAAGAGAGGAGAATTTCATGAAAAGAAAGATCGTGTCCGTAAAGGCGATGGAAATTTTGGATTCACGGGGCAATCCAACGGTCACGGCGTCGGCGTCATGCCCCTCCGGAGCCTCTACCGGAGAGAACGAAGCCGTTGAACTGCGTGACGGCGGCAGGAGCCGATACGGCGGCAAGGGCGTTCTAAAGGCTGTTGCCAATGTCAACGAGAAGATCGCCCCGCTGCTCATCGACATGGACCCGAGCCGCCAGGCGGAAATCGACCACATCATGATTGCCCTGGACGGCACATCGAATAAAAACAAGCTCGGCGCCAACGCCATCGTCAGCGTATCCATGGCAGTGGCGTGTGCGGCGGCCTTGGCCTCCGATTTATCCCTTTACGCGTACCTGGGGGGATCAGTGGCCCGGACCATCCCCATGCCGATGATGAATATTTTGAACGGGGGCAAGCACGCGGATAACAGTGTGGACTTCCAGGAATTCATGATCATGCCGGTCGGGGCTTCGGCTTTTGCCGAGGCCCTGCGGTATGGGGTGGAGACTTTTCATGCCTTGGGGAAAATCCTGAAAAAGAAGGGATACTCAACGAGCGTAGGCGATGAAGGTGGTTTTGCTCCCAACCTCGGGAGCAACGATGAAGCATGCGAAGTCATTCTTGAAGCCATCGAGGCAGCAGGCTTCAAGCCGGGCGGAGACATAGCCATCGCTCTCGACCCTGCGGCGAGTTCTTTTTACAAAGACGGTGCCTACGATCTCGTCAAGTCAGGACAGGGCAGGAAAAGCAGCGCCGATATGGTGGCCTTTTACGATACGTGGATCCGGAAATATCCCATTGTCTCCATCGAGGACGGGCTTGCCGAAGACGACTGGGAAGGTTTCCGTAAGCAGACGGAGACGCAGGGGGACAGGATTCAGATCGTAGGCGACGACATCTTCGTAACGAATACCCGGTACATCGCCCGAGGCATCCAGGAAAAGACGGCCAACGCCGTGCTGATCAAGCTGAACCAGATCGGCACCGTCACGGAGACTATTCAGGCTATTGATCTGTGCCGGAGTGCGGGATGGGGATATGTCATTTCCCACCGCTCGGGAGAAACCGAGGACACCTTCCTTGCTGACTTCGCCGTGGCCATGGGAGGCGGCCAGATCAAAACGGGCTCAGCAAGCCGTAGCGAGCGAATCGCCAAGTACAACCGCCTGCTGGAGATTGAAGTTGAGCTGGGCCGGGCTGCGATATTTGATAATCCTTTGAAAGGAAGGGTATAGAGCATAAGTCAAGTCGGCGATGGAGTCCGCCGCAACTGCCTTCTTGGGCTGATGACTCCTGCATGAATGGGAAAAACGATGCAGGACGATCCGGCCAGGCAGTGAGGCACGGCAGCAATAAGCGGAACCTTTGGAGGGGTAAGATGGGCATTCAAGAGGCCGTCTTTCCTGAAAAGTTGACATTTCCCCGTCTTTCACGTCTGCAGATCAACCCTTACATCACATCTTATGACGACCCGATTCTTTTGCCCCAACTGTTGGGAGGAAATAGGGCCTCAAGCTGCCCGATGTCCATATTGCGGATATTCTATGTCCGATTACGACTCGTGTTCATTCGAGGAGAAACTGATTTATGCTTTGAGGCATCCTGTTCGAGAAAACAGGATGATGGCCGTCCAACTGCTCGGCGAAATGAAAAGTGAAAAAGCCGTGACCGCGTTCGCATCCATTCTCGAATCGGAGAAGGACTTTTACGTGATCAGGGAAGTGATCAACTCGTTAAAGAAAACAGGGACCCCTGAAGGCATCCGCCTCATTCAAAAGCAGGGAAGTCATCCTTCAAAACTGGTGCGAAAACTGGTTCGGCAAGTCATAGGTGCTCACAATGAGCAATGAAATGAAACTTTCGGACTATCGCTCCAGCGGGAAAGAACCCTACGTCTTTCGGGCGGATGGACCTGATGGGCTGGTCGGCGGTCACGCCGATCTGATCGCATCTGCTCTCCAGCCGGAAGAGAGAATCCACTATCTCCTTTATGCACCCGTAAGGAAAGCGGACAAAGCGCCGTTTGACGTTCAGGCCGCACCCGCGTCTCATGCCGTGGCCGTTACAGGGCGTCGCTTTTTGATTTCCAGAGATTTGCATGATGAGGCCGCTACCCCCTCGGTGCAATCGATCCCATTTGATCGGGTTTTGTGCGTCGAAGTCGGAAGCGCCCTTCTTCTCGGCTGGCTGGTGATCACCTTTGAAAACGAAAGGGCGTTGTCCAGATCAAGCCTCTTTTACACCTCCACGGGCAGCCATCATTTTGAGGCTGCCGTTCGCGAATATCGCAGGTTGACGGAAAAGGCCCGTGCCGTTTCGCAGGGTGAAACCATCGGATGGCACGCTGCTTGGCGCCTGACGCCGCGATCACAGGTAGATCTTTTGAAATCATTGATTACGGATGACGAAAAGCCTCTGGATATTTTACGATTCAGGGAGAAATGGGAAGAGGGGGAAAAGAGAAACAGGAAGATTTGCCAGGCAACCGACGGGATCCTCCTGGTGACAGGTCGGAGAGGCTGCCTTTGCATTACGGAAGAGCGACCGATCAATCCCGGCATGCTGGCCTACGGAATTAATGCCTGCTGTTTTCCCGCGAGTGCGATCCGATCGGCGATGAACGTCATGAGGGCAAATAAGAATAGCGTGTCCTATTGTATGTGTATTGAGCTCGAACGCCCGCCCGCTGTTTTCACCTTCGACATCCCTCTGTCGCGGGAGGAATTCGATTCGGCTGAGCGGTGGCTCGGACATGTCAGAAAACTGATTGAACGGTGAGGGGATGACATTCGTCGGCCGGGAAAAAGAAGTAAAAATAATCATCAGGGCTCTTGAGCGCGACGACAACATCATCGTCAAGGGCATATACGGCATCGGGCGCACCGCCCTGATCAGCCACGTCGAGGAGTGCACGACGAAGCAATTCCGGTTTCTGTTCACGGATTTTTCAAAAACGCCCGGCCAGGTCTGCCACGAGCTTCTGTCGGACCTGTTTCCCCAAAAAAAATATCGGAAAGAGGATTTTGAGCATCACCGGTACAGGGAAATGCGTTTCAGAATCGCCAACAGAGCGCTGCCGGACGGCCGGCGGCACGTGATCGTGCTGGACAACATCGGGCGGCTCACCCACCAGAGACTGACCTTGATCCGGTATCTTGGCTGGGACAAGAGATTCCGGTTTATCGCCATTGTGGAAAGTTATGTGTCCGACGCCGAGCTGCTTCTCCTGCGCGCAGAGCTCATGCCGGCCCAGGTAGTCACTTTTTCCTATCTTACCGCACGGAACACGGGGGAATTGTTGCGCCGTTTGGCTGAGCATCACCGCCTTGAATGGACCGAAACGCAGATCCATCATCTGGCGGAAGCGAGCAGGGGTTATCCCTTGGGTTTGAGGGAGACCTTGGATCGTGAATTGAAACGTCACGGGAAGTCGAGCCATCAAACGTCTCAGGAAGAACGAGCTTGAACATGATGAACAATGATGGGGAGAGCGTCGATTTTCACGAAGACCTGAAAACGCAAGGGTGCCCGGTCTGCAATTACATGAACGAAAATGTGCTGGAATTCTTTTCCCAGTGGATTTCCGCCTTTGCGAAACATGAGGCAGTACAGGAAGAATATGCGGCCGCCCTGGTATTCTGCCCGGCCCATACATGGCAGCTGGAATCCATTGCCTCTCCGCGGGGAATCTCGGCAGGCTACCCGAAATTGCTGGAGCGCCTTGCCCGGGAACTGTCGGATCTTGCCGGATCCCCGGCGCATCCAGCGGCGGGTGTTGAAAGACTCATAAAGCGCGACCATTGTTCGATATGCGTTCTCATGTGTGATGCGGAGAAATTCTATATCGAACAGCTTGCAGCCTTTCTGAAAGTAAAGGAAGGCCGAGATTGTTACGGACGATCCCGGGGGGTGTGCCTGCGGCACCTCGCGTCGCTCCTGTCGGTCCTGTCAGATGAGGAGACGGCAAAACTTTTGCTGTCTCAGGCAGCCGATAGATTCAAAGAAGCGGCCAAAGACATGAAAAGCTATGCCCTCAAATACGATGCGCATGAAAGATACCTGCTGACGAGGAATGAAAAAGATGCCTGCCGTCGTGCCCTGATCCACGTCGCGGGATACAAGTGGATCATCGCCCCGAGGTAGACAAAGGAAATGTGCGTGCGGTGAAGAATTATGGCTGAATTTAGCGACAATCACAGACGAGTATTGGCGAATACATTTCGTCACGTGAACGAAAGACTGACGGACCTGGAAACGAAATTGGGGGTGTCGAGTCGTCAACAATCGCCTTTTCACAAATTAACGATGGATTTATCTCCGGCGCAAAGACGAGCGATCATCACACATACCGCACTCATCCAGGAAACCATGCTGAAGTTTCTCGAAGACCAGGAAATCCCGCTCAGGCAAGAAAACACGAGCATCTGGAGGTGCGCCAAGACGATCATTCAGTTTCTGCATATTATATTTAAGGAACTTCGGCCGAATTATTTTCGAGGTTACGGTGCTCTGCCGTATACCGCCGCCCAGGAACTGGACGAATTTGTCTCGAAAATCCAGAGACTTCTTGGCCAGATGAACGACGAATTATCCTGAAGGACATGAAAAAACATTCTTGACAACAACCATTACTATATGTTTGCCACGGTAATCATTTCATGAAAAGATTCACGGTCATGAACAATTTTAGCCAGAGGGAGAGAGTCATCGATTACGTCCTGGAGCGCCGTTGCGAGAGCGGCGGTTTCTGTTTCTACAAGCTGGATGAACCGAACGGATCGGATTGTTACTATGCCTTGTCGATCCTGAATCTGCTGGATGTACCGTTTCACGATGAAAAGACCGCGGCATGGCTGCAAAACATGCAGCATGACGACGGATCCTATGACGGCATCTTCTCTGCTTTCTATTCCCTAGAAAGTTTGCGGCTCTTGAATGAGAAACCTACTCGCAATCCTGCCCCTTATCTCCTGAAACACCTGCAGCACTACGCTGTAGACGTCAGAAAACTGCCGGCAGAGATTCTCTCCATCTTCAAGCGCCTGATCTGCCTGGTGGATCTATACAGAGCCGTGGAGATGGAAAGGGACGAGATGATCGATAGTAATATCATCCGTTTTATTTTTTCTTTCGAGAACGATGATAGGGGTTTCGGTTATATCCAATCAAACCTTACGGAAACTTCCATGGCCCTTGCAATACTCAACATGCTGGATTACCCGGTCAAAGAATTGGAGACTGAACAATTCATCCAGAGATGCGAAACGCCGCTCTTCGGCTTCACCGATGTTCCCCACCGTTCTCTATCGTACATGGAATATATCCATGCCGGAGTCCTGGCATCGTCCATCATCTCTTACTGTCCCCACTATCATGACCGGTGTGTCGATTTCATCCTGAACTGCCAGAATACCAACGGTGGGTTTTCAAGAGCGCCTCATGCCGGCATCGCCACGATGGAGAGTACTTTTTTTGCCGTGCACGCCCTCAAGCTCCTGTCCGACCTCCGTCGACGCGTTGTGCCCCCTAAAAGTACATCTTGAATCTTCGATCCCTCGCCGTGCGGTCCACCGGCGCCCAGTTCTGCCGATCCAGGTAGGTCTGCGCGGCGGCCAGCCGCTTATCCATCCCGGGATGGGTGGAGAAGAAGCCGGCTGACGCCCCGCCGGTCTGCTCTTTCGCCAGCCGCCCCAGGTACGATGTGAGCGCACGGGGATCATAGCCGGCCCGGTGCAGGAAAACCAGGGCTGACTGATCGGCGGTAAGCTCCTGATCGCGGCTGTAGCCGTTTACTATGATCGTTTTTACAACGTCGCTGACCGAACCGGCGAAAAGGTCCGTCAGCTTCGCCAAGTCTTTTCCGCTGAGCGTTCTTGCCGCCTCGGTCCCCAGCGTGGCGATGACCTGGGCCCAGCGGGACTTCTGGATCGAGTTAACTCCGTCCCGGTGGTTTACGTGGCCCGCTTCATGGGCCAGTACGGCAGCCAGTTCATCTTCGTTCTGGGTTCTCCGCAGCATGCCGCGGGTCACGAAGATGGTGCCGCTGGGGCAGGCAAAGGCGTTCGCCTCGTCTGTGTCGAGAATCGCGAAGTGGTAACCGCTGTAAGTGACGGGCCTGTCGGAAGACAGGGCCACGACGTTTCCTATTTCGTTGACATAGCGTGTCAGCCGCTCGTTTCGGTAAAGGGGATAGCGGCTCAGGATCTCCGCCCCCACGGCCCGTCCGAGGAAGTATTCCTCCTCCGCCGTCATGGGGCGACTGGCCGCCTCCGCCTGTTCGGCGCTCTTCACGATCCCTTCTTTCATTTCCTTGGTTATCAGTCCCTGCTGATACCCGATCTCGGTCCCCACTTTCGCCACTTCCGCGCAGCCCATGACTGCGACAAGCAATGGGACTGCCATGAGACGGTAAAATTTTGTCGTTTTCATCGACCACCTCCCGGCTCGTTCAGGTTTCCGGCTCGTATGAAGGCTTGCAGTGAATCGTCATCGATGAGAAGGGATTCGATTTCGTCGATCTCGCCGTATTTTAAACGGGGATTCCTTTCCCGGTAGGCTTTCTCTACCTCCGGGGTGAATCCCTTGCCGGCAAGGGCCACTTCCTCCTGCGTTGCTTCATGGGCCTTCCCCGCTCTCAGGAGCTGGACTGTCCGTTCCTGGACGGCGCCGATATGTATCCATCCTTGTTTCCCTTTGTAATTTACCCGCAGCCAGTCACCCTGGCGTCCCTGGTCTTCGACGGTTGCCCCGTAAGGGATGCGTGTGACTACCGGTGCGAAGAAGCGATTATCCTTGCGGATCGGGGCGTCTTTTGTGATGATTTTGTACTGCGCCGCCGAGGCAACACTAAGGGTTGCCAAGACAATGAGAATGATGAATAGGCACGTTTTCTTCATAAACCCTCCTGCCGATGATTGTTCTTGTATCTTATACATTCGACGCCTTGTATCTTCAAGTACTACGGTAGACGGCATCAATGATTCGGCATCGGTTAGGGGCGCGCTGATGCTGCTTTCTCTTCTTGCCGACACTATTTCGTTATCAACCTGTATACCCCATTCCAATCATCAGGTGGCGGATTTTCCAGGAATTCTTCGCACCTGCGGATATAAGTCCGGGAAGGGCCATCATCGGGGCTGGCGGCGAGGGCCCTGCGGAAAGCCTCCAGGGCAGACTCCCATTCCCGCCGACGATAGTGCGCGAGCCCTGTCTCGAAGTGATCGCGCACCTCTTTCATTTTATCTTCCAGTGCGCCCTTTCTCGAGAGAAGTTCGTAGATTCGGACCGGGATTTCCTTACCTTTGACCTGCAGGAAGTCCAGTTCCCTCACCTCGACCCGGTCGGCAGCCTGACTGAAGGTCGCTTCGCTGATGATGATCCAGGTACCGTATTCCTTTCCGGCGCCTTCCAGCCGGGAAGCGAGGTTCACGTTGTCCCCGATGACGGTGAAATCGAACCGCTTGCTCGAACCCATGTTGCCGATGATCATCTCTCCGGTGTTGATGCCGATCCGGGAGTACACCGGCGGCAGTCCTGCCGCCGCAAACTCCTTCCGCAGCTCCGCCAGGCGGTGCTGGTTGTCGAGGGCCGCATAGCAGGCCCGGGCCGCGTGATCCTCCTGAGGGATGGGCGCACCCCAGAAGGCCATGATGGCGTCGCCCTCGTACTTGTCTATCAATCCTCCACTCTCCATGATTATATCAGTCATTTCCGTGAGATAGCGGTTCAGTAGGGAGACCACTTCCTCGGGCTTGAGCTTTTCCGAAAGACTCGTGAACCCGGCGAGGTCGGAGAAAAAAACCGTGAGGACCCGTTTTTCCCCTCCGAGGCGGAGTTTGTCGGGGTTCTTCAGAAGGTCTTCGAGGAGAAGGTCGGACATGTAATGGGAAAACATCTGCTTGATCTGGCGCCGCTGCCGTCCCTCGGTTGCGTAACTGAACGTGGTTGCCGCCGCGAACGACAACAGCAATCCGGTAAGGGGCAGGACGGAGTCTACCCACAGATTCCGGCTGAAGGCGATAACGATGAGAAGGACAAGGCCGACAACGTAGACGATGATCAGGAGACCGAGTTTCCAAAAACTTGCCACCAGCATCACGGTCAGGGCGGCGGCGGCTGCTGCCGCCACGGTCAACGCGAGGAGTGGAATGGTTGAGATTCTGGTTCGAAAATCCTTGCGGAGCAGATTCTCCACCAGCGTGGCGTGGATCGCCGCCCCGGGGTAGATAGAACTGGTCGGAGTAGGTTTCAGGTCGTAAAGGCCTGCGGCGGTAAAGCCCAGGAAAACGATTTTATCCCGGAACAGTTCAGGGGGGTACGGGGGTTCGCCCCCTTCCTGGATGGCCAGATGGGATTGAATGACGTTGAACGCCGAGAACCGGGGGAACTCGCGGCCGTCTCCGTAGTAGCGGAGAAGAAAATTTCCGTCGCTTAGGAGCGGGATGGAAATTCCGGCGACGGAGAGCCTGTTTTCCTCGAGGACGGTGGGAAGCTTTTCGCCCCCGTAAGCGAAGGCGCTCAATCCCAGGGCCGGCATCCACTTGTCTCGGTAGAGAAAAACAAGTGGCATCCGGCGATAGATCCCGTCGGCGTCGGGAGGAATCTCGACGTTGCCTAATCCATAGGCACTCCGGGCGAGGACATCGACAGGGAGAATAATCGATTTGTAAGGAGTGCGCGTCTGCGCGAGGCGGTCCTCCATAGACAGGGCGAGGCGGTCAATGATCAGTTTCTCGTCGGTCGGCTGAGGGCGCTCTTCACGGCTCAGGAAAACAGGAAGAAAGGTGCGGCCCTTTCTCAGGGCTTCGGCGAGAAGCAGGTCGTCTTCGACACCGTATGAGGAGGACTCCGTGAAAAGGACATCAAAGACCACTGCCCGGGCGCCCGCCGCCAGACAGAATTCGACGATCGGCGCGTACATCTGACGCGGCCAGGGCCAGTTTATCCCCTGTCCGCCGGCCGCCTCGAGGCTGCCCTGGTCCACTGCCACAAGAACGGTGTCCCGGGGTTTTCCGGCATCACGGGCATCAAACCGGCAGAGCTGGTCGTAGGTCCTCAGTTCATAGGATTCGAGAAAATTTCCGAAATACAGGATAAGGAGAACAGCCCAGGAAAGGGCAGCGAGGATCAACCCGGCGATTATCCTGTCCCGTCGGCTCTGGGGAGTCGTGAGTCGCATGTCCGTCACGTCACTTCTGTAATCTAAACGGTCGGTCAATCGACACCGCGGTCAGGCCTTTCCGTGGTCCTCCAGGGCCTCTTTCTCGAAATTGCCGGTGACCATCGTCCCGTCTTCTTTGAAAAAACCGGGATAGTGCGTCCTGAAGGATTCCACGATCGTTTCATAGGGAAGGTCGGCAAAAGCTCCCCTGTCGTTCACGTACTCCATATGCCGGTTGCCCTTGCTGTCGAATTCGTGAAAAAGGGTGTCGCTCAGGCCGTCGAATTCGAGCGGCTTCACACCGAAGCGCTCGCAGAGCGAGATGTTGAAGGTCGGGGTCGCCTTGACCCAGCGACCGTTCAGGAAAAGCTCCGTGTAGCCGTGGTAGAAGAAGACATCCGTGTTCATCAGACTCCTGAGGCGCTCCGTGGTCAGGTGATTCCGGACATCGGCAAAACCGAGACGTGAAGGGACGGCGACAGCCCTTGCGGCAGCGGCCAGGACGATAGCCTTCGCCACACAGTACCCCTCGCGCCTCGCGAGAATGACGCTCGCTTTGAGACCCCTGCGGGTCAGGTCGATGTCATAGGGGTTGTAACGTATTCCGTCTCTCACCGCATAGAAGAGTCTTACACCCTTTTCACGGTCGTCCTTTGCGTTGCCGACGGCCTGCCTCGCGAACTCGACGACGGAGGGTTCATCGCTGTCGAGAAACCAGGTCGGCCTGAGGTATTTCTCGAAGTCTTCTTCGGGTATAGTCTTGGTCATCGTGCTCATCCTTGCCGGTACAGATAGAATTTTTTGCTTCAAACTCAAGCGAGCGGTTTTCCGCCGTTCAACCTTTCATAAACCGCGATGTAAGAATTGACCATGCTGTCGAGACTGTATTTCTCGCGGGCCTCTTTCATGATCCTCCGTATCTGGGGTTCCCGGACCTCCGCTGGCCTGCGGTGGAACTGAACGCTCTTCTCCATGCCGTACCAGAGCCCCCCCGAATCGTAATCTCTGAACAGAAACCCGTTTCCCACGTCCTGGGGGAATCCGTCCGTCGCCAACCTCAACTCGCGGATTTTATCATGGTAGCCGCCTGTGTCACGGTTCGTCGCCGTTGCGCCGAAGAGGTTCCCGATCTGGTCGATCTGTCCGCAAGGCTCGTAGAGGGAGCAGCCGAAGACATCGCTCGCCGCCGCGTAGCCGAGCATGGAGAGTTCTTCAGAGAAAGGATAGTATACGATCTTGCCCCCCGACGCCCAGGCGATCCGCCCCAGGATCTCTTCATGGGTACGGTCGTTTCCGACGCCGCTCCCCACGATGGCGATCTGCACGTCGCCGTGCTCGATGCAGAACTTAAAGGCGATGTCTTCGAGTATCTCGACGCCCTTCTGAGACGGGTCCAGCCGGGAAGGCCAGTAGAACAGGATGGCGTCGGGGTTGACAATGAGTCCCGTCCGCTTCTGGAACTCCACGCGGTTTATCCTCTTCGCCTCGAAGATGTCGTCGTCGGGGCCGTAGTTCCTGACACAATAACCGCATCGCTCCGGGTACATTGCGAGCGACGGTGCGTTCATGATGGAAAGGGCGGCACCGGCGTAATATTTTTCCTTCACCTCCTTGCGGACACTGTGTGGGACGATCGGCCTGTCCATAAAATAATCCTCCACGACCTCTTGGAGGAACCTGTGGCCGACAAAGTTGATCAAGGTTGCGCTCTTGATCGCCGTCGCCTGGCAGTCGACACAGATCTTTCCATACTCCTCGGAGAAGTAAAGGTGTTCGGTGAAATGGTCAAGTTCTACCCCCATGAGCATCTCAAGAGGGACATGGCCGGTAAAGACATTGTGAACCGTGTGGAGAATGGGAATGCCTGCATATTTTGCGTGGGCCGTGACGACGCCGCCCGCCATCCAGTCGTGGCTGTGGACGATCAGCTTCCCCTCGCTTTTGGCGCTTACCTCTTTGATGATTTGATTCGTGAGTTCTCTCTGGAACTCTGCGGCCGTCAGCAAAGTATTCCCGGCGTAAGCGCTCAGGAGGTTGGCGAAGACGGCGGAGCTCACGAGGTGTATCTTGTCAGGGTCTATCTTGTAACGGATCTCACGCCACTGGCTTTCGCTCAGTTGGGCCTCCCGTTGGAACCTTTTTTTCAGGTTTAGCGTCGCCAGATGCACCTCTATCCCGCGATCGATGAGTCCTTCACAGAGGGCTGATATGACTTCTCCCTGCCCGCCGCTCTTCCCCGAAATGTATTTTGCCAGCACCCCCATGTCCTCCGGCAACCTTCCAGTTTCCGGTGTGACGATGAGCACGGCCGTCTTTTCCTTTTTCTTCAGAGTTGGAAATTGCCGCAAGGCAACCTGCAACATATCGATTTTCCTCGTGAGAACGTGAGTGGCCTGTGTTATCGAGCCCCCGTAAGGGTTGAAATAGGAATGAACGGCGTAATCCTCCCCGACCCGCTCATGGAGAAAATAGATGTGGTCGGAGGTCGTAAGATGACGCCATTTCCGCAAAATGGCCCCGCCGGCCTTTTTGACTTCCTTCTCCATTCCCTCGATGTCTTTGAATATGTCGTACTGGGTCATCGTTCCCAACCACCCGAAGGTGTCCCGGCCCGCGTCGGCCCAGGATGAAGTGGAAAGTCCGTGGATGTCGGCAACCGGGCATTCGGCGTTCCTGAACCGCTCTGCAACTTCCGTTGGGTTTGCGGGGATGACGTTGGGATGCTTCGCGAGCGCCTCGGGGAGCCGTCTCCAGAACTCAAAAATTCCCTTGTCCTCCCAGATGTGCTCTCCGATATGTTCGAAGTCGTAACCCAGAAGAACGGCCTCGCCGTCGATGAGCGCTATGTTTCGGGCATATTCGTCCGCCGTGATCGGATGGTGGGGGAAACGGTAGGCGACGTCGTCGCTCAGTTCCCTGTTTCTCGGTATGACTATGAGCTGTGTGCCCTTGGCACGGAACACGGCGTTAGGTGAGATCGGGCGGTGCCCCGAGAGAAACATATCGTCCCTCTTTTCGCAAAGCATTGCCTTGTAACCCATATCCGCCACGACACTGGCAATCTCGTTATTGTACATCAGCTCGGTATTCCGGAAGGACGCCGGAAGGACACCGAAGAGCCGCTTCATGATCTCCCGGTGCATGACAACCTGCTCCCTGAATTCCCTCTTTTCAGGGTCGGCGAAAAGGCTTGCCAGCGAGTGGTAATACGTCTCCTCGAGGAATTCCACCTGGTGTCGCGCCTCTCCTGCCTCGCGGAGATCCCGAAGGGCCTTGATGACCTCAGGCCGGTAGAGTTCCGCCTGCTCGAGGAAGGTCCCCGACATGCTGAGGGTTATCTTGAAATCGGGGTATTGTTTGATGAGTTCGATGAAAAGACGCGTCGCCGGAAGATAGCATTTCTCGGATACCTTGAGGAAGACGTCCTTGTTCAATTGATCCCAGAGGAACTCCTCCCTGTCCGGATGAAGCCGGAAGGGCTGGTGCAGCTGGAAATAAAGCGTCAAAAGAGGCATGATGGAATATCCTGGTTTGGAGACTGAAGTAATGCGGCGGTGAGGTAGGTGATGCCTGCCCGCCGCGACAATGTCATTAATAATTTCATATTAGGGAACATAAGCGGTGGTGTCAACGGGAAAAGTCGGGAAAGTCTGGAAATGTCGTGAAAGTCGGTCACGGGAGAATTAGGTCACCGAGCCTTACATGGCCGGCCAGGCTGCCGGTTAAAACCGAGCGGGGATATTTTGACCAGGCCTTGCCGACCGCTTCCATCAACACGCGGGTGTCACGATTAACAAACAAGGTGCACAATCTCAATAATTTTGCTATCCTCTCCCAAGTTTGCGATGTTCTTTCTGTTTGGAGTTTTGCGGTGCCGACACTGAACTTTAAACTGGAAATTACGAGCATATTCCATCATGTGTGGCCGCTTCGTTATGGTTAGTCCCTCCTATGTGATCTCTGAGGTGTTCTGCCTCAAGGAGGAACCACAGGACCCACTTCCAAGTTACAACATCTCGCCGGGGCAGTCCGTTTATGCCGTCGTTCGCGACGAACGGGACGAAACGAACCGCCTGGCCCGATTCCGCTGGGGGCTCGTCCCGTCCTGGGCAAAGGACCCTTCCGTCGGAAACCGGATGATCAACGCGAGGGCTGAGTCCGTCGCCGAAAGGCCGAGCTTCAAAGAGGCCTTCAGGGACAGGCGGTGCCTGGTCGTGGCGGACGGCTTCTACGAGTGGCAAAAAACCGGCAGGGCAAAGGTCCCTTTCTTCATCCGCCTGAAATCGGGGCGGCCCTTCGGCATGGCCGGCCTTTACGAGACCTGGGTGTCACCGGCCGGGAAAATACTCAGGACCTGCACCATAATCACGACCCGTGCCAATGACCTCTTATCTCCGATTCATGACCGGATGCCGGTCATCGTCCATAGGGAGAAGCAGGCGCTCTGGCTGGACCGGTCAGTTCGTGACAAAAAGCATCTCATCGACATCCTGAAGCCCTTTCCCCCGGAAGAAATGGACGCCTACCGAGTTTCCGGGGCCGTCAATTCACCGCTCAATGATAACCCTGCTCTTATCCTCCCTATCCCGGATTCCTGATCATTCCGGCGATTTGAACCGGACAAAAATGGGGTTGGAGACGATGGCGCCGTCGCCGTGCATGTCCAAGCGGTAGTATACCTTTTCCCCCGGCTGAAAACAATCGTCCTGGAAATCGAGACTTACGGGTAACGGGGATTCTACAGCTTTGATAACCTGACCCGAACGGATGACCCTGACCTTTACGGGCCTGGAGGCTTTTCCCTCGAGAGATATGGAAACCTTTACCGTCGGTTTCTCGGTCAAGAGGATTTCCTGGCCGGAAATGGCTGTCGACCTGCCGTCAAGAGACGAGACCGAAAATTCGAGGAGTTTCGGGACATGGGGGAAATTACCCCGAGAGGCGTACATCCTGCCGCTCTTCATGGCATCCATGACCTCTTTCTTGGTAAATTCTTTGAGTAAAAACACGGTCTGATAATTCCCGAGCTTCTCGCCCGATTCGCCTTCTCTGTGATAATCCGAGGTTGCGATGCCCCAGGGAGGATGCTCCCTGAACCCTGAACAGTACTCCTTCAATGCCAGGTCCCAGATGTTTCCCGGCTCCGTGAGGGTGATGTTGTCGCCATAGAGGGCGGAAAATCCCGTATAGCCCTTTGTCTCCGTGAGAACCTGGGGGTAGGGCGGGGTATTGACCATGATGGGCCCCAGCTTCCTTATGCCGGATTTCGTTTCCGGATAATTCCAGAAAGTCAAGCCGCTGCGGGCGGTTACATAATCGATGACGAGCTGGTATGGGGCCATACCCTGGTCCCCGTGGTAAGGGTCATAGGGGGAGGAGTCCGTGGAGAGCAGCCTGTCGGCTAAAAGGACGGCAGAAAGTCCGAGCAGGATACCCGCAACCCGAAACATCCCTTTCCGACGGACCATCAGCAATGAAAGGACAAGCGCCGCGACGAGCAAAACAAGGACGGTTGCGTACCCCGCTTTTCCGCCGTTATGCAGAATCGGCAGGTTTTCATAATCGGGGGCCTTGCTCAGACCGACGGTCAAAAGGCGCCTCTCGGGATTGTTTGCCGTAAGGTTCCCGTTGAGGAGACTGCCCGACCAGTAATAAAAGGGCGTCGTCTCCGAACCGGGGATTATGACCATATCGGGATGTTTCTTTTCGACCTCCTCGATAGCCTTCAGATAATGGTCGGCGCCCTTAAGGTTTATGGAATTGTGTTCGATCCTATACTTTAAGATGTGCCTGAGGGGCGGCAGGCCGTATTCCATCGCCACGCGGTCGTGGTCGTTGATCACGAGAATACGGAGGCCCTTCTGCATTGCGAGGTCGGCAAGCTCTTGCGGGGTGTAGGCCCCGTCGCTGAAGGTCGTGCGGGTGTCGATCACGCCGGGGACAGCGTAGTATTCTGCTGAGGCATGCTTTACCGGGAGAAGCATGAAGACAATGGCAAAAACGATGATTTGATGTCGCAAGGCAGGCATGAGGGTAAGCATGGCTGAAGTTCTCGGACTATGAGTCATAAGAGGCCCTGAAATGAACCGATGACGCGGGGGTTGCTAACCTTAAATCGTTTCCAGGGGGCGAGTCAAGTTTTTCCCAAGTCGGGGGAATTTTTGGTAATTGATTGAATTTTGGCGTCTGTGGTATAAATTTATGAAGAAATAGCCGATAAATTGAAGGAATTGGCGAAGGAGCTTAGAAGAAAATATAAAGTGAGTGAAATAATTGTGTTTGGCTCCTACGCCAGGGGGGACTTAAATGAAGGAAGCGATATCGACCTACTGATAGTAGGGGATTTCAAAGAGAAGTTTCATAAAAGAATTGCGAGCATTTTGGGTTTGACGGATCTGCCGATAGAAGCTTTGTGTTACACAGAAGAGGAGTTTAGAGAGATGATCACGAATAACAGAGGCTTCATATCAGAGGTATTGAAGGAGGGTGTGGCGATATGAAGACGCTTTTTTAGAAAGGAAAATTTTTTGGTCAGATGAGTAATTCCAGGAGCTACGAAATCGTCATTGAACCAAAGGGTACGTGGAAGGCCCTTCAATGGGGAGAACTCTGGCAATACCGGGAGCTCCTCCGTTTCCTCACGGTTCGGGACATCAAGGTGCGTTACAAACAGACGGTTCTGGGCGGGTTGTGGGCCATCCTGCAGCCTTTCATGAGCATGGTGGTATTTACCGTCTTCTTCGGGATGCTCGCGAAAGTCCCCTCGGACGGCCTTCCTTACCCCATTTTCGTGTATACCGCGCTCCTGCCCTGGCAGTTTTTCAGCAACGGCATCAGCAATGCGGGTAACAGCCTCGTTGCGAGCAGCAATCTTATATCCAAGGTCTATTTCCCTCGCATCTTCATCCCTGCGGCCTCTCTCGGTGCAGGATTGCTCGACTTTCTGGTCGCGTTTGTCATTCTCATAGTTATGATGCTCTACTATGGCATCTACCCCGGCCTGGGAATCATCCTCATGCCCGTTCTTCTATTGGGCGTGGCCGCTACGGCACTCGGCGTCGGCATGATACTTTCGGCCCTGAATGTCGCATATAGGGATTTCCGTTACGTAATCCCCTTCCTCGTCCAGTTCTGGCTCTTCGCAACGCCGGTCATATACCCCGCTAGCATCGTCCCGGAAGGTTGGCGCTGGCTCATCAATCTCAATCCTATGGCGGGGTTCATATCGGCGTTCCGTTCGTCGCTCCTCGATATACCTGTCCCGTGGAATGATTTATTCATCTCGGGGGTAGTCGGCCTGGGATTGTTTATCCTGGGCATTGCCTATTTTACACACATGGAGAGGAGATTCGCCGATATTATTTGATCGCATCCCTCTATGTATCTTTACTGTAAGGGGATCGAGGCGGCTTCACTATAAAAAAAATGAGCGATACCGTAATCAAAGTTGAAAACCTCAGCAAACAGTATCGGATCGGTTCGGCGGTCGACCGTCACCGAAACTTTCGCGAGGCCCTGACCGATACCTTCACATACCCTTTTCGCCGGTTGAAGCATGCCTTCAGTAGGGGAAACGCCACATCGGACAAAAACCCGGAATACATCTGGGCACTGAAAGACGTCTCCTTCGAGGTAAAGCAGGGCGAAGTCGTGGGCATCATCGGTAGGAATGGGGCGGGGAAAAGCACCCTGCTCAAGATTCTCGCCCGTATCACTGAACCCACGGAAGGTAGAGCGACGCTACGGGGGCGGGTTGGCTCACTGCTCGAAGTAGGCACAGGATTCCACTCCGAGCTTACAGGGGAAGAGAATATTTACCTCAGCGGCACCATTCTTGGTATGAGAAGTGATGAAATCAGCCGTAAATTCGACGAAATCGTCGCCTTCGCCGAGATGGAAAAATTTATTAATACACCCGTCAAATACTATTCCAGCGGCATGTACATGCGCCTCGCCTTTGCCGTCGCCGCACACCTGGAGCCAGAGATCCTGCTCGTGGATGAAGTCCTAGCCGTCGGTGACGCTGAGTTCCAAAAGAAATGCTTAGGCAAGATGGGGGATGTGGCGAAGGAAGGACGGACGGTTTTTTTTGTGAGTCATAATATGGGGGCGATAGCCAGGCTATGCGAGAGGTCGTTTTGGTTAGACAAAGGGAAAATTGTATTAGACGGTACAACAAACGAGGTGGTAAGTCGGTATCAATCTCAATATCTTAAAGTTCGCGCTGAATGGACACGAAATGAATCTGTTAACCCCGAAGAGGAATTCGCTTTTCTAAGCATAGTTATAAGAAATTCTGAAAAGCAATCGGACGGTTTTTTTGACACTAACGAACCTATATCTATGGAAATAAAGTATGTAGTACTCCGAAGATTATCGGGGTGCCAGATTGGCGTTCGGCTCTATAATTCTGAAGGAGTTGTTATTTTTACGACCACAGATGCCGACTGTCATGAGTTCTCCGCCTCATTAAAAGAACCTGGATACTATGCAGCAAAGTTTACTATTCCTAAAAATTTTCTTGTTCCATCCACGTATTACATTCTGGTTGCTGCGCACTTGCCAGATCGGCATATCTATGATGTAGTTGATCAGGCTGTGATTTTTGAAGTATTACCGTCAGTATCTCCAATTTATTCAGATGGGCGACTTGGGGTCGTCTCACCTTTGATATCTTGGGATACTTACCAAGATAAGACATTATGATACGATTGCGCCATTTCTTACATCCTCTCCGGTCTGCAAAATCACTTTATGAAAGGTTAAACATAGCCATTTATAAACGTTATGCTGAACGTCAATTTCTCAAGTTACCTCGTGGAGAACGCAATAATTGCTGGTGCGGCGGAACTTTATTACCATTTAAATGGCACAAGAGCTATGGAGTATGTGCCGTGTGTGGGAGTTATGTGAATAAAAAACCAGTGATTGATTTGAATATGTTGTATGACTCCCATTTTTATTGGCATATAACTCAGAAATACTATGGTTATCCGTCGATTGAAACACGGGCGGAACTCTATCGAAAAGATGGCCGTTTATCATATTGGCTTCAACTCATTGAACGATATTGTCCGCCACAAGGAACCGTGATTGAAGTGGGGTGTGCGCCGGGAGTTCTTCTCGCAGATTTAAAATCTCGTGGCTATAAATGTTTTGGCGTGGAACCAGATAGAAAAACCGCAGAATGGATTCAAGATAAAATGCAAGTGGATGTTTTATCTGGGATCTTTCCCGATGTTAGTTTGCCGAATTGTGATATTTTTTTGGCCTTTGACGTATTGGAGCACAGCATGTTCCCGGATTTGTTTATGGAAAAAGCAAGCCAACTGCTAAATGACAAAGGCATTGCTATAATTCAAGCACCGGTAGAACGTTATGGCTACGAGCCGCCGTTGGGGGAAAGATTTAAGCAGATATTCAATGACGTAGAGCATTTGTTTATTTTTACCCAAAAATCAATGAAAATGCTCGCAACGAAATCCTGTTTAGAGATCATCAATGAGGCTGATAGGTTATGGCTTTCTCATGAAGTAACTATTTTCAAAAAACCGGATTCGATGAGACAATGTTAAACCTAATCAAGGCTACTTATAGAAGAATTTTCGACTATCTCGTTTCGCCACCAGCGGCTTTGCTCGTCGGCGAACCTTTCTTTCGGTTGATGATGTTGAGAGAAGAAAATGTGACAGACTTTCATAATCTCAAGCGTATCCTCATAATACGACTAGATGAGATTGGCGATGTGGTGATGACCTCGCCTTTTTTGAGAGAATTGCGGCGAAACTTGCCAGATGCCTGGATCACGCTCATTGTGAAACCAGCGGTCTATAATTTAGTAGAATTGTGTCCCTATGTAAATGAAGTACTTACCTATGATTGGAATGCCCAAGGGCGTTTCTGGCAGGTAAAGAGACATTGGAGAGCGCTAAAATTGGCAAAAAAACATATGTGGAAAAGGCGATTTGACTTGGCAATCATTCCAAGATTCGATGTTGACTATTATCATGCAGCGTTTGTAGCCTATTTTAGCGGTGCCTCTTCGAGGATCGGATATACGGAAAATATAAATGAACACAAAAAGAGATTTAATGCAAATTATGATTGCCTATTTACTCATGCGGTGACCGATAACGCCTTGAAGCACGAAGTTGAACATAATTTAGATGCGATAATCTATCTTAGCGGAATAATACAGGAAAAGCACTTAGAAATCTGGACGAATTCAGAGGACGAACAATTAGGGGAAAGCATTTTAAAAACATGCTGCGTTAATACGAAATCCAAGATTGTTGCATTTGGTGTTGGCGCTGGAGCTCAAAAAAGAATCTGGCCCATACAAAATTTTACCGAATTGGCCATGTGGCTAAGAAAAGAACAATATTGTACCCATATCCTTGTAGTTGGGGGCCCAGGAGAAGAATCACTGGGCCATGAATTAGTGAGTAATCTCGGCAATATAGTTATTAATGCAGTGGGAAGAACGACTCTACGTCAAACAGCCGCCTTGTTGAAGCGTTGTTGCCTATACGTAGGTAATGATTCAGGCCCCATGCATTTAGCGGCCGCGGCAGGAGTTCCGACCGTTGAAATATCGTCCTTCCCTAAAAACGCTTCTCCCTATGATCCGAACTCCCCTCTACGTTTCCATCCTTGGGGAGTTCCATATACCGTGCTTCAACCGCAACAAGCATTATACCCGTGCGTTGACGTGTGTACCGCAAAAGAAGCTCATTGCATAACGGCCATATCTGTATACGATGTTCAAAACGCAATCCTTAAAATGCTCCAGAAAGTGAGATCAAGCTCAGAGGGAGTTAATAGTCAATGCGCTGCCCAACCATGAGCGAGCTCCCAGCCCCACCTCTAGGCAAAACCGGCTGGCCGTGGACGGAGGAATCGCCCCAACTGCCCGATAAAATGCCAGACGGGTCAGCATGGCCAAGGATCAGCATTGTTACACCCAGTCTAAATCAGGGGCAATTTATTGAGGAAACGATACGTTCCGTCCTCCTCCAGGGCTATCCCGACCTTGAATACATCATCATTGACGGTAGTTCCACAGACGGCTCCGTCGATATCATCAAGAAATACGAACCATGGTTAACCTATTGGGTGAGCGAACCGGACAAAGGGCAGGCACACGCCATTAATAAAGGCTTAAAAATGGCTACAGGAGAAATAGTAGCGTGGTTAAATTCAGATGATTATTACGAAGTATCTGTTATGAGTAAGATTGCGAAAAAGTTTACTGAGTTAGCAAGTGTGGATCTAATATACGGAAATAAAAAAAGAGTAGATAACAAAAGCGCATTTATCAATTTGTATGTTCCAGAAGAGTTTAACTATTCAAATTTGCTTTTCTATAACTTTATACCGCAGGAGAGTTGCTTCTGGAAGCGGTCCCTTCATGCAGAATTAGGCTATCTGTCAGAGGATTATACATATGCAATGGATTATGATCTATGGTTGAGATGGGGAGTCAGAAAAAAATTCCTTCATGCTGATGAGGTATATGCAAGTCAACGCGTTCACTATGATTCAAAAACAACGATGAACATTCAGGCAGGAATATCGGAATTTCTTGAAATATTAGAACGATTGTTTAGGAGTGAAAAGCCCCTCCCCAGTGAAATAAAACTTAAAAGAAATAAAGTCTTACGTCATATTAATGAGCGAGTGGCGCATTTGTATTTTACTAAGGATATTAAAAAATCGAGAAAATATTTCCTAAGATCGATATATCATTCTCCTTTAAGAATCCAAAACCTTACTCTTTTGCTGTATTTATTGGATACCGTTTTGGGCACAAGCCTCGGGCGGACCGTTCAACAAATTCGGAAGGTCATTTCGCAGAAATGAAACCGGCAGTAATTAACATCATGCCCCACGGACCGGCCTATCATTTTTCACCCGATGAGAAGCCGGACGTGTTCTGGGAAAAACCAGACGGAAGTCTGGTCGGTTTCTGGACCCGGGAGTGGCCGGATCTTCTCGGAGAAGAAATCCTTAAAATCACCGATCGTTATACATGGGAAGTCTGGCAGCCTGATTATCGTGCCGATCGCATTTATTCAAAGACATTAAACTCTGGCGTGACTCATTATCTTTTTCCGGCGGCGGATAAAATTTGTAGACCTGGTATCCGCCGTCAAAATGGCATTTATTCCAGCGCTATTATTGAAAAGCTCGATAGTCTGAAGAATGACCAAATTATTCTTCAACTGCATGGCTTCCGAGTCCCCTTTTACAACGAGATATTGAAGCACATTGGGCCACAAAAGAAATTTCCAGTAATGCTAACGGGCCATGGCATGCCGGTGGTGCCCGTCAGCGAACTGTGCGGCCTTCATAGACCCTTGACATACCTGTGTCTCCTGGTCGAGCAGATGAGACTCGAAAGAGTCCTCCAGTATGTTGATGTGATTTCCGTCCAAGCGGAGTCAGCAGTGGCAGAAATTCGCAAAGTGTTCAAAGGCCGCATCGAAAAACTCACGATGGGCTGTAACTTCGATTTCTGGTATCCTGTTCCTTCAATCGATACAAAAGCATCCATAAGAAAAGAGCTGAGAATTTCCAACGACAAGACCGTCTTCCTGACGACTGGCAATTTTGTGCCTCTAAAACAACTGGATAAACTGATTGACATATTCGTTAAAATCAAAAATCGAGACGATTTTTTCCTGATGGTCGTCGGGCACGGCGACGAAGGGAATACTCGGCTATTGTCGTTGTTGATCCAGCCCCTGGTTGAAGAAGAGAAAGCACTTTTACACCCTTATGTAACGGATCAAGCTCTCCGCGATCTTTACTGGTCGTCTGACCTGTATGCGATCGTATCCACTGCTGAAGGTTCTTCCGTCGCAGCTATGAAGGCTTTTGCGTGCGGCTTGCCATTGTTGTCGACCCCGGCAGGTGAGACAGCAGAGATGCTGAAGCGATACGGCGTCGGGAAGCTCATCCCAGTCTCAGACTATTCAGCCTGGGAGAAGGCCGTGGTAGAAATTCTTGAAAAGGGCCTCCCGCCCCCTCTTGACCGTCAGATTGCAAAACAGGCATACCATTGGCCGGAAGTCGTGGGAAAGTTTTTACGCGTATATGACGAACTTGTATCTTATTACCCGACAGAAAGTGGGGATAAGCGGATTGCATGATGTTTTCATGGAAGGAAGCCCAGGAAGGGGAGCAAATTTACTGGCAGAACAGGTGCCGCAACGCTATCGGAGTTATGTATGAGATGGCGGAGCATTCTGATCTCGCCTACGCTTTGACGCATATCGTGGACCGAACTCCACATTCCTTACTTGACGTTGGCGTCGGTCCAATGGGTATTGGTCTTTTATGGCTTTATCCCGCATCCTCTATGAAAATAGGGCTGGATACACTTCCCCGAATGAAGGTTCAAACAGGCAATATTTATGTGGATGAACTGGTTCGCAGGATTCGCGACAAAAGCCTCTTTATCAGAGCACAGGGAGAAAATCTTCCTTTCCTTTCTGAATCTTTCGATCTTGTTGTATGCAACAATGTCTTAGACGACTCTATCTCCCCACGTAAACTCTTGGACGAACTTTGCGGCGTCACCAAGCAGAAGGGTCACCTTGGCATTGGTGTGGACACCAATTCATTACTCGGCTATGCGTTGAGATGGGTTGATAGGCGGCTGAGACCCCATTTTAACCCCTATCGCTTGCACCCGCACGACCTTATCATAGGCAGGATCGACGGTTACCTCCGAACCAGGGGCTTTTGCATTCTTGCCCACAACGAGGCGAGCCGATGGGGCGCTCTCATTGGCCGGAGACGCATGCAGTGGTGGGTCGCAAAAAAACTTTAGAATAGGCTTGGCAATGAGTCCGACGAAACTAAACGTCTTTATTATCATTCTTCACTACAGGGATGTCCAAGCTCTCTCAGACTGCCTTCATTCTCTCTCAAGATTGACGACCTTTGCTTCTAAACTCGCCATCCTTATCGTCGATAATGGGTTCTGTTTAAAGGGGAAGGAGATCTTCGAAAACCTGTCTACGGACTTGGCGGCGCGAATCACACTCCGCCGCACTGCCGGGTATGCGGCAGGAAAAAAACATTGGTATTTGAGGAGCATTCAAATCTTATGCATGAAAATAAGACGGTCTACTTTGTTTTTGGAGCAACACTTTTAACGATCCTCATCTTCTTTTCTCTATTCGGTTATTTGCATAAAGGATGGGTTTTTACTGTAGATGGAGAAGGGTATTACATGATGGGGCGTTCCCTATACTTCGATCACGATTTTGATTATCGTAACGACATCTTACTAACACCCCATCCTGAGATGTATGCGGAATTAATTAAATCTCATGGAGAGGAAGATGGATTCATTTTTCACTTTGCCTGGCCAATCGGCTACGCCCTTTTGTCACAACCTTTCTTCTTTTTCTCAGATGTTTTGACGTCGGTTTCTAATTCTGCCCTTGGAATGTCGCTACCTGTAGATGGTTACAGGGGCATCTATAGCTTCTTGGTTCCCTTAGGAGCTATTGTTTATGGCCTTATTGGGATGTACCTGGCATACAGGATTTTATGTGCCTTTCACAATAAAGCCGTATCGGCAATATCAATCAATACGGTTATACTGTCATCAAGCTTACTATGGTACATTGCAGGTAATGTCACAATGTCGCATATTTACAGCTTTACCGCCGTTACGGCTATGATTTACTTAACAGTGCCTTTATTCAAAAGCGATTTTTTTGAACCGACCACAATCAGATTGGCGGGAATCGGTTTCTTCATGTCTTTAGCTATAATGGTCCGCCTACAGAATGCCGTCTTCATATTAATACCATTATCGGCACTGGCACGTTATGTGTACATTGTATTGAAGAAAGAGGGTTCCGGCAGTCTACGCAACGTTATTTATAAAGTATTCATATTTACTTTGTCAGCAGTGGTTACGTTCATGCCTCAGATGCTGTACTGGAAAACATATCACTCCCATTGGCTTTTTAATCCCTACAGTGGAATAATGGGTTCGAGCTTCATGTTCTCAAATTTAAAAATAGTTGAAACACTTTTTTCTACGAATCATGGTTTGTTCTTATGGAATCCCATAACGCTTATATCCTGTATAGGTATTGTGTTGCTTTTTACTAAAGCAAAGGAACATTTCATTTTTTTGCTCACACTCTCCCTATGCTTCATTTTTAATCTCTATTTGGTTGCTTCTTATTTTGACTATTCTCTTGCCAATTCGTTCGGAAACAGGGGATTCGACGGTTCAACATTGTTTTTCGCCCTGGGTTTCTCAGAAATAATAGACAGAATTTGGCACCGCCAGTTCTTGCTCACCATCTTATGTAGTGCACTTATCATATGGAATATTCAGTTACTCGTGCAACAACGATATCTTGGTTGGCTACCTTTCAATGGAGAAGTACCTTATATGCAGGTATTCGAGAATTACAAAAGGCTGCCTGATGAACTAAATAGGATTAGAGCAAAGTATTTTTCTTGATAATTGAGCGTCTCCTTCTGGACCGATGTAAGTGAGACACTTCCCATCCTGGGATTTAGGCTATAAGATAGGGGGGTGTGGAGCAAATGTGCGACGGAGAAGAAAGAATCAGATAGATGATGTCGAAAGGCGTTGTTTCTGCGTGCCCTAAAGTGTACATCATTATCCTTCATCTAAAAAACATTCTTTGCCTTGCTGACTGTATATCTTCGTTGAGTAAAATACGTTATACGAATTTTGATATCTTCGTAGTTCATAACGGCCCCAAAACCAGTTTCCTCCGCGATGCGTTGCGGCCTTATTCACCACATATCAAAGAGATTATCGATACGGGTAGCAATGCAGGATTTGCGGCCGGTAACAACATCGGTATCAGGGAGGCGCTCAAATTTCAGGCCAATTACATCCTGCTCTTGAATGACGACACCGTCGTTGCGCCGGATTTTCTGGATGCCCTTCTTGAAACGGCTGAGATGACACCTGATGCGGGAATTGTGGGACCCAAGATATATTATTTTGATGAATCGCGAAAGGTATGGTTTGCGGGGGCGCACTTTGACTATGAGACATGTATACTCACGACGCCCGGTTCCGACCGGATGGACGACGGCTCGATATCGGAACCCACGGAATCCGATTACATCACAGGGTGCGCGCTTTTGATAAAGCGGCAGGTCGTGGAGCGTATCGGCCTGCTTGATGAAAGATTTTTTTTATACTGGGAGGACGTCGATTGGGGGCTCCGGGCAAAAAAGGCCGGTTTCGAAAATATTATTGTGCCACAGTCACGCATCTGGCACAAGGTGTCTGCTTCAAGTGGCGGCATGGATTCTGCTTCAAGAATTTACCACAAGACACGAAGCCATCTTTTATTTGCCCGCCTCCATGCTCCTAAGACTCTGAAATCACTGCATAGCGGCTTTTTTCGTGATATAGTCTGGCTCTTAGTAAAATCTAAAGATAAGGCCCGCATTGCGAGGGCCCGGGCATATATGGCTGCAATGATAGATTATCATCGTGATCGAACAGACAGGGGTCCACATTGGCTTTGGAGTGATTGATGTCGAATCTAAAAAATTTATACGAAGCGCACTGGCAACATTGTCTGTTTCCTTCCGAGCAAGAATCCAAAGAAAATACAATTAATGAAATATTCGAATCAATTGTACCGATTTTCCACAATGGTAAAAGATGTCTTGATGTTGGGTGTGGTGACGGACAGATCGTAAAAATTGTTAGGGATAAATTTTCTGAGATACATGGTTGTGATATATCTATCATCGCTCTCAATGAAGCAAAAAAGGCGGGTATGCTTACGGTTTGTTCTGACCTAAACGACGGCTATATCCCCTATAAAGATAATTTATTTGATTATATTTCGGCTCTTGAAGTTTTAGAACATGTGTGGGATCCTTTTAAACTTATCAAGGAAATCAGGCGAATATTAAAACCAGGGGGGAGATTAATACTCACTACTCCTAATATTAGGTATTTTAGAAACATCCATACATTAATATTTCGTGGGTCGTTTCCACATACTTCAACTGATAGTTTCGTTTGGGGTGGTGGTCACGTGCATTATTTTACACGGAAAGATCTTATTTTTTTGTTTAGCCATGCTGGCTTTGAGAATCTAAAATTCTACATTAATGAAAAACAGTTTGCCCGTTCCTGGAAACGACGTTTTATTCGGAGAATTATCGGAACTAACATGTTCGGTGAACATTTTTGCGGAAGCATCGCTCTTGAGGCAGTTAAACGATGACAACAATGCCGACACTCCATGACATTCGAGAGGCGCATAGCTGGAAAAGGGATTATGAAAGATACCTGCCTGTTAGCCGTTTCTTTTTCCGTCCAACAGGTTTTTTGATTACATGGCTATCAATTAGGGTTGGATTCACCTCAGAAACAGTATCCTGGTTTTCCGGTGTTGTTGGACTCGCGGGTTGTTTTCTCCTCGTAATAGGTCAAGCTCATTACCTCCCGGCCGGCATCGGCTTACTTTTCCTGTTCAATTTACTTGACTGTGTCGACGGGAGCATCGCCCGGACGATGAAGACGGAAAATCCTTATGGTAGGTTTCTCGATTCAATATGCGGTAATGCGGTTGATCTCGTCTTTTGGGGTGTTATTGGCCTGATGGCCTTCCATCATCGCTCTTTACTTCATTGGCCGGATGGCTTCGGACATGGCAACCTCTTCTGGCTGTTTTTGGGATTGACTACAAGCTACCTCTTCGTTTATCTCGGTTACATAGAAAGAACATTCGACGAGCTACTACGGTCTTACTGGGAGCGGATCGAAGCCCCTGGCGGCACAATGATCGCGGATTCGGGCGCGGCTGGAAACGCTGCCGAGACAGGCCATTCTATCAAGCTATGGCTGAGGATTGTCAATAATAACCTGCGCGTCCGGGAAACTCATTATGTTCTGCTTCTATGCGCTTTCTGTCTGCATGCTGTTGACCTTCTGTTACTTTTATACTTTTTGTACTATCTTTTCGTAGATATTACGTTAGTTGTAACATACAGTAGGCGAGGCCGAAGGATCAAACAGCACTTTTCTGTCAACGCGAAAACATGAGCAAGCAGCTACTGAAGGGTCATGAATGGAAATGATTCCCTGGTCTGACTACAGGGTGTTTTATGTCCTGGGCGGATTCGTAAAAGTCGATTCCATGTGACTGCCGATCAGGAAATTGCCGTTTCGTTTGGAAAGACAGACATGGTATTGAAGATAAAACCTATTCGAATCCTCATGGCGTCAGCCTCGCTGAGCATCACGGGAACACACCGTATACTGATGGATCTGATAACTGGATTGGACCGAAACAAATTCCAAGTCATCATTGCCTATAAACCTGATTTTCCCGGGCCTGGGAACGACCTGGCAGACGAAATCCGGGCGGCGGGTCTGGAAGTTTTGTCCCTGCGAGGTCGTCATCTCTTCAGCATCGGTGGGTTGTGGAATCTTTACAGAATAGGCGTCGTTCATGAAGTTGATCTTATCCATTGTTGGGATTCCCTTTCCGTTGCGGCCAGGATCGTCGGCCGTCTCGCCGGTGCAAAGGTAATAGACACCATCGGGAACCCGCCGGCGGATGATTCATGGAAAAACCGCCTGGCCAACCGGGTTACATCTCCTCTTCTGAACGGAATCATTTATCAGTCCGTTGAATCTCGCGAGGCTCATCAGAAATGTGGATCGTTTATGCAAAGCAAAAAGCACCGGGAAGCGATTATTTACAATGCTGTTGACTTTCGGTCCCTGCCCGAATATCCCCCAGAGGAGAGGCGCAGGATTAGGAATAGATACGGCTTTAATGAAAAGGACGTCGTTCTTGTAAATATGGGAATGCTGAACCGCCAGAAATCGCAGGAACACCTTGTAGAGGCGATGCCACATATTCTGAAAGACCATTCTGAAGTAAAACTGATGATTGTGGGCTGGGGTGAGCGGGAGCCTCTTTTGAAGGAGAGTATCCTGTCGAGGCGTCTTGAGAAACACATCTGTCTTGCCGGGAAACGCCGGCGGCAGGAGGTGTTTGACCTTCTCTCCATGGCCGATATCTATGTTTCCTCCTCCCTCTGGGAGGGGCTCCCTGTCGCCGTGCTGGAAGCCATGGCCTTTCGTCTTCCTGTTGTGGCGACGGATGTGATCGGCAACCGGGAAGCCGTTGTAGATAGGGAGACAGGTCTCCTGGTTCCCCCTCGCGATCCGGGTGCTTTGGGTAAAGCCATCCTGACACTCGTTCAGGACCGGAACCTCCGGAAGCAAATGGGAAACAGAGGCAGAATCCGAGTGGAGATGATGTTTCATCCCGAGCGTTTCATCCGAGAGCATGAAGAGTTTTACATGGATGTCCTGGGGCGAAGTCATCTATCATGAGTTTCCCGAAAATCGCCATATTTATTCCGACGTATAACGACCGTGACGACTTGATGGCATGTATCGAATCCCTTCGCCATCTTAACTACCCGAAGGAGCAGATGGCGATCGTGATCTGGGACAACAACTCAACAGATAAAACGATTCGCGACGTCAAGGAGCGCTTTTCACGGATGGAGCATGAGGGTTGGGCCGGTCTCCTGCTGATCGAGTGGAAAAAAAACGAAGGGAGTTATATCCCTTATAACCTCTCGCTGCCACTGCTTCCCCGGGAAACTCAGTTTATTCTGGGGCTGGACGCCGACGTGGAGCCGGCTCCCGACGTTCTCCTGCACATGACGATGTCTGCGCAGGAGGAATCGGTGGCCGTGGTGGGAGCCCGTTCCGTCTTTTTCGATAACCCGGATACTACATCTCACGGTGCCGGATTTGTCAATCGTTGGACGGGGCGGTACAGCGAAAAAGACGCTGATGCCCGAGTTGAATGTGATTTTGTCATTGGCTGCTGTTGGCTATTGAGAAAAGAGGTCTTTGAACAACTGAGTGGCTTCGATGCCAATTACTACATCAACCACTGGGAAGTAGACTATTGCCTGAGGGCCATAGAAAGAGGTTTTCGTATAGTCTACGAACCTAAGGCGGTGGTCAAACACAAAATCTCCCCCGGCGGTACGATTAATAAAGGAAGGTTGTACTACCTCTATAGGAATAAAACCTTGCTCTTTAAAAAGCTCTTTCCTGTGCCATGGAGGTGGACGGCATTGTGTTTTTACCTCCTCTTCGGATTCCCCATGAGCGTCATTCAGTCTATAAAAAGAAACGGGAGGGCTGATGCCAGAGAGCTCAAATTTATATGCAAGGCATTCACAGACGGATTGCTAAACAGAACGGGAAAAACGGTGTAAATGAAGACAAAGCTGCTCTTTGTCATAGACAACCTGGAATTCGGTGGCGGGGAACGGGTTTTCTCGCAGATTATAAACGGACTAACGGGCAAGGATTACGACATCTTTTTGGCATCGAATCCCGGCACCGAGATGTATCAGTCCATCGACCGCAGTGTGGTCCGGTGTGTGCCGTTAAACTTCTCGAAACGGACGAATGTTTCATCCCTGAAGGCCCTGGTACGCTTGATCCGTCAAGAAGGCATAGATATCGTACACGGGCAGGGTGGACGGGCGGAATTCTACGCACGGACGGCCTGCCGGAAAGCCGGTTCCGCCAAATATGTTTCGACGATCGCCATGCCCGTTGAGGGATATGATGTTTCGACTCTCCGGCGCAGCATCTATTGCTTCTTTGACCGTGTTACAGAAAGGTACGTCGATCGGTTTATCGTCGTGTCTGATGCCTTGAAGCGCCAGATGATTGAGGGACACGGCGTTCCAGCAGAGAAGGTGGTGCGTATCTACAACGGCATCGAAACCCGCCGTTACGACTCGGCGAAAGGTGCCGACGGCGGTTCGCGATTCAGAGCGGACATGGGGTTCCGTCCCGAAGATAGACTCGTGGGTGCCGTCGGACGCATGGTCTGGCAGAAGGGATTCGAGTATTTGATCCGGGGGATACCGGATGTTTTGAAGGCCTGTCCGCGGGCCCGATTCCTATTTGTGGGGGACGGACCGCTAATAGAATCCCTCCAAGCCTTGAGCAGCCGCCTTGGTTTGGGTGGTTCTGTATTTTTCACGGGATTTCAAAGAGACATCAGGGACATCCTGTCTGCTTTGGACCTGTGCGTCATCCCCTCTCTCAGGGAAGGCTTCCCCATGGTGACCCTCGAAGCCATGGCTATGGCGAGGCCGATTGTCGCCACCAACATCGACGGAATCACGGAACAGATGACCGACGGTCGCGAGGGTTTTCTTGTTCCGCCGGAAGACCCGACGGCCCTGTCACGCGCCATCTCGGCCGTTCTTCTTGACCCGACACGGGCTCAGGAAATGGGCAGACAAGGCCGCCTGACTGTGGAGCATAAGTTCCCCGTTGAAAAAATGGTTGCAGAGACGCAGAAGGTTTATCAATCGCTCATCCGTTCATCCTATGATACCGAGGTGCGATAAGAAAGAGCGAACTTGCCCATATTGCCGTTCAGTGGGACGCTTGTATGTTTCCTGGGGCGCAAGACGCTATTTTCGCTGCGGCGGCTGCGACCTTATCTTCCGAGACATACAAGGGGAGCAACATGAGGGAGAGCTTTATCTATATTATAAGGACCGATACTTCGATGAGCACGGAGGGGAGGAGATAATGGGGAATCGAGACCCTATCTATCGCCGGGTCATGGACGCCATTGAACGAAAGAAATCTACAGGCGCTCTACTTGACGTGGGATGCGGATGCGGTTTCCTGCTGAAGGAAGCTCAAGACAGAGGCTGGCGTGTCATGGGCGTGGACCCCTCCGTAAAATCCACGGACCACGCGGAAGCCCTCGTTGGAAAATGCCTTTTTAGGGGTATGCTGAGCGATTTTCCGGAAGGCCCCACCTATGATGTAGTGACCTTTATAAATGTGCTGGATCACTCCGCATTGCCCTGGATAGATATTCGACATGCAGAAAGGCTACTGAAAGGAGAAGGTCTGCTCTTTCTTCGTTTTCTCAACGGCCGTTTTCACCCCTGGATGCTGCGCCGTTCAAGCTACTTTCCGATCAGCACTATACTGGGACGAGAGCCGGTTCTCCATGAATATTCCTTCACCCCTTTTTTTATCCGGCGCATGCTGAAAGATTGTGGCTTTGATAGGATTGAGATCCGCAACGCCGGTCTTTCGGGGGGGCGGTTGTGGGCTCGTATGCTTAAGACACTTGTCGCCGCGGCCGTGCATTTTCTCTATGTGACAAGCGCAAGACGCCTTCTGTTGGGGCCTTCACTGGAGGTCATGGCCAGAAAAAAGGAGCATGTCCTTTGAATATTCTCTTTGTCTCTGATGTTTCCATCAGTAGGGTCATCGGCGGCGCAGAGCGGGTTCTCTTCGAGCAAAGTACCCGCCTGGCCCGGAGAGGCCATAACGTCCATGTGTTGACGCGACGTCTTTCGGACCATGGTGCTTTCAAGGAAAGCATTCAAGGTGTTCATGAGTGGAGGTACGACGTCGATCAGCGTGGCGCCTTCTTTTTTTTTCGGTCGTCCATAGTCAATAGCAGAACCATTTACGAGTCGATGAGGAAAGATATCTCATTTGACATTCTGAACGGTCACCAGCCCTTCACATCGCTGGGCGTTTTAACGTCGCCGATCAGTCGGAATTTCCGTTTCCTCTATACCTGCCATTCTCTTTCCTTTGAGGAATACCGGTCAAGGCATCCGAGGTCTCGTGACCTGATCGGACGGATGCGACAGGGGTTGCATATTCGGGGACGGAAATTTGTCGAAAGGAAAGTGCTACGCGAGTCCGATCGCGTCATTGTTCTGAGTTCCTATACAAGAGACAAGCTTTTGAACCAATGCGGAATCTTACCCGGAAAAATTGATGTGATTCCTGGAGGAGTCGACTTGGAACGTTTTCATCCTTCGGGAGACAGAAGGGACATCCGCCGCCGCCTTGGAATCCCTGAAAACAGGGCGGTCATACTTACCGTGCGCAACTTGGTTCCCAGAATGGGGCTCGAAAACCTCATAACGGCGATGAAAGACGTTGTGAAGGCGCTGCCCGATGTATTGCTCATCATCGGAGGTAGTGGGCCACTTCGGGAAAAACTCCTGCGATTAGCCTGCGAATTGCAACTCAGTGATTCTATCAGGTTCACCGGATTCATCCGCGATGAAGAGCTTCCGGATTATTACCGGGCGGCCGACATTTTTGTCTTACCGACTATAGAACTTGAAGGCTTCGGTTTGGTCACTCTGGAAGCCCTGGCCTGCGGCACGCCCGTCTTGGGAACCCCCGTCGGGGGAACCCTGGAAATCCTGCAACGGCTTGATGCCCATTATCTTTTTGACGGCACAGGTCCTGAAGCCATGGCCCGGCGAATCATCGAGGTCATACGCCAGTATACGGAGAACCCCGATCTCCAGAATGCGGTGTCTCTGACGTGCCGAACCTTTGTCAAACAGAATTATTCCTGGGAAAGGAACATAGATCAGCTGGAAAATCTTTTTTGCCGATTCTCCGCCGGATCGGAGAATGAAAAAAGCCTTTTTAGTGATGTTTGACAACCCTTTAAGTTTTCATGAGCAAGAGCGGCCACGCCGGGGTAAAAGCGCCACATGAAAATAAATGGACTGCACCCCTGGAGTTAGACAGTTTTGGTTAGGGCAGTCGGACAGG